>CAZPZK010000148.1:0-7305 GCA_964591095.1 uncultured Moraxellaceae bacterium
AAGTTGCCAATGATCCGCGAAAAGAACATGACGAAGGTGTTGACCACGCCCTGGATCAGGCTGAGCGTAACCATGTCGCCGTTGGCAACGTGGCCGATCTCGTGACCCAGCACCGCCTTGACTTCATCACGGCTCATGCGGTCTAGCAAGCCGCTGGAAACGGCCACCAGGGCGGCGTTCTTGTTCCATCCGGTAGCAAAGGCGTTGGACTGGTAACTGGGGAAAATACCGACTTCCGGCATCTTGATCCCGGCCTTTTGCGACAGTTCGGCAACGGTGTCAACCAGCCAGCGCTCTTCGGCGGAACGGGGATTGGTGATCAGCTCGGTCCCAGTGGTGCGCTTGGCCATCCACTTCGACAGCAAAAGCGAGATGAAGGAGCCGGTCATGCCAAAAACAAAGCAGACGACCAGCAGGTTCTGCAGGTTCAAGGTATTGCCCTGGCCGTGCGTGGAGCCTACTCCCAGAACACTGAGAACAATACCGGCCACGACAATAATGGCCAGGTTGGTGAGCAGGAACAGCATAATGCGGAACATGGTAATCAACTCCGGAAAAATGGGTTTTCCACAGTGAATAAGGTAGGGGCGGGAAATGTGATTTACAACACAACAGTATTGTCGGTTTGTAACCGTGTGATTTCTAAAAGAAAACCCCTGCAAAATGCAGGGGTTTGCGGGGGCTAGCGGCGCGAGGCGAGAAAGCGCGACAGCCGTCCGATCGCTTCCCGCAGCTCATCGGTGTGCGGCAGGAAGACAACCCGGAAATGATCGGTGTGAGGCCAGTTGAAACCCGTGCCTTGCACCAGCAAGACCTTTTCCGCCTGAAGGAAGTCGAGGATGAATTGCTGGTCATCCTCGATGGGGTAGACGGCCGGATCGAGGCGCGGAAAGAGGTAAAGCGCGCCTTCGGGCTTGGTACAGCTGACTCCCGGAATATCGTTGAGCATCTGCCAGGCGAGGTTGCGCTGTTCGTACAGGCGCCCACCCGGACGGATCAGGTCATTAATGCTCTGGTATCCGCCCAAGGCGGTCTGGATGGCAAACTGGGCTTGCACATTGGCGCACAGCCGCATCGAGGCCAGCATGTCCAGTCCTTCCACATAATCCCGTGCCTGCTTCTTGTTGCCGCTGACCATCAGCCAGCCGGAGCGGAAACCGGCGACGCGGTAGGACTTGGAAAGACCGTTGAAGGTAATGCACAGCAAGTCAGGCGCCAGGGTCGCGATCGAAGTATGCTGGGCTTCATCGTAGAGAATCTTGTCGTAGATCTCGTCGGCGAAGATGATCAGGTTGTGACGGCGGGCAATGGCCACGATTCCTTCCAGCACGGGTTTCGGGTAGACGGCGCCGGTTGGATTGTTGGGGTTGATGATGACAATGCCGCGTGTATTGGGAGTGATCTTGGCCTCAATGTCCGCCAGATCCGGATACCAGTGGTTGCCTTCGTCGCACAGGTAATGCACCGGGGTGCCGCCGGAGAGGGTGACGGCGGCGGTCCAGAGCGGATAGTCAGGCGCCGGGATCAGCATTTCATCCCCATTATTCAGCAAGGCCTGCATCGCCATGACGATCAGTTCGGATACGCCGTTGCCAATATAGATGTCGCCAACTTCCACCCCGAACAGGTTTTTTTGCTGGTAATACTGGACGATCGCCTTGCGCGCGGCAAAAAGCCCCTTGGAGTCGCAATAGCCGACGGCATTAGGCAGGTTGGCGATGACATCGGCCAGAATTTCCTGCGGGGCCTCGAAGCCGAACGGTGCGGGATTGCCGATATTGAGCTTGATGATGCGGTGGCCGAGTTCTTCCATGGCATTGGCCGCCTTGAGCACAGGGCCGCGAATGTCATAGCAGACGTTAAGCAATTTTGACGATTTTTTGATATCCATGGTAACAAACTCGGTAGGCCCGCATCTAAGAGGGGACATTCTATCCAAATTCCGGAGCCGTGTTCAGTTGTCTTGCATGACGGAATGGGTTGAATAGATGCACCTTGAACAGGAGTCCAGCATGAACCAGGCGTCCAGAGCGGAAAGCGAATGGCGTGAAATCCTTTCCCCGGAGGAGTTTTTCATTTGTCGTGAAAAAGGGACCGAGCATCCGTTCAGTGGTGAGTATTGGAATTGTCATCTACCCGGGCAATATCTTTGCCGGGGTTGCGGAACCGCGCTGTTCCAGTCGGATGCCAAGTATGACTCCGGTTCGGGATGGCCGAGTTTTTACCAGCCAGTCGCCGCGGACCGCGTCGCCGAACACCGGGACCTGAGCCACGGAATGGTACGTACAGAAATCGTTTGCGCCCGTTGCGGCTGCCATCTGGGCCATGTCTTTCCGGACGGACCGGCGCCTACCGGTCTCCGTTATTGTGTGAATTCGGCATCGCTGCGGCTGCTGCCGGACGATGATGCACCCCAATAAACCGTACTTAACGAGGAGTTTCACTATGAGCAGTGTCTATGATTACACGGCAACCACCATCAACGGTCAGGAAAAACCGATGACCGATTTCAAGGGGCTGGTCGTGCTGGTGGTCAATACCGCCAGCAAGTGCGGCTTGACGCCGCAGTTCAAGGGTCTGGAATCCCTGTATGAAACCTACAAGGATCGTGGGCTGATGGTGCTGGGTTTCCCGTGTAACCAGTTCGCCGGTCAGGACCCCGCCAGCAATGATGAAATCAGCGAGTTTTGCCAGTTGAACTACGGTGTCAGCTTTCCGATGTTTGCCAAGATCGACGTTAATGGCGACAGCGCTCACCCGCTGTTCAAGCACCTGAAATCCGCCGCGCCCGGCTTACTGGGGTCCGAAGCCATCAAATGGAACTTCACCAAGTTTCTTGTGGATCGGAATGGCCAAGTGGTGGAGCGGTATGCGCCAACCACCGAGCCGGAGAAAATTGCCAAGGATATCGAGCGACTGCTCTGAACATCGTCGCAACATATCCGGTTCTTTCTATTCCCGGAAGGCAACGCCTTCATGCCGCAGTAACCAGCGCTTGATATCCAGGCCGCCCGAAAAGCCGCCGAGGCGGCCATCGGCGGCAATGACTCGGTGGCAGGGAACAATCAGTCCCGCCGGATTGCAGCCGTTGGCGGAACCGACCGCGCGACAGGCTCTCGGATTGCCGATGGCGCCGGCCAGCCGCGCATAGGACCAGGCGCTGCCGCCGGGTATCCGCCGCAGGGCTTCCCATACCTGAAGCTGGAACGGAGTGCCTTCCAGGTGCAACGGAAGGTGAGCCAAGGCGTCCAGGTCGCCTTCGAGATAGGCGTGCAAGGGGCGTGACAGCCATGCCGGCATGTCGGCTTTCGGCCAGGGTTCGGAAGTGGCCGCCGGATTAAAGTGAACCCGCCACAGGGCGGTGCCGTCATGAACCAGCGCAAGGGAGGCAAAAGGCGCGGCGAAGTGACTAATAAACAAGCGGTTCATCGGAAAATCTGCCTTCGTGGTTATTCCCAAGTGATCGGGGCTGGCCTATACTGCTCGTCCGCTGTATGCGGAACCGTTGTGGCGTCCCTGTCGGTTCCCTCGCAACGCTAAGCAATGAACCCCGCCAGGACCGGAAGGTAGCAACGGTAATTGTGATGCGTGTGCCGGGGTCGGGCTGGCAGGGGCGCCTCCCAATCCTCTCTCCCCTCAAAAGCTTTCTTCCCGGTTCGGGCGTTCCGTACATTCCTGTATCCTGTACGTACGGCATGACTTCTGATTTCCAGCGTACGGCAGTCCGTGATCAACAAAAGTCTTTAGCCGGTCCCCGTCATCCGCTACCATAGTCGATCCTTGGCGCAAAAGCACTCCTGTATCGGTATGAGTTATCAAGTCCTCGCCCGCAAATACCGGCCTAAAAATTTTTCCGAACTGGTGGGGCAGGAGCACGTTGCCCGCGCGCTGGGTAATGCGCTGGCCAGCAACCGCTTGCATCATGCCTATCTGTTCACCGGCACGCGCGGCGTCGGCAAGACGACCATTGCCCGCATTCTCGCCAAGTGTCTCAACTGCGAGACCGGGATTACCGCGACACCGTGCGGGGTGTGTTCCGCCTGTGCCGAGATTAATGAAGGCCGCTTTATCGACTTGCTTGAGATTGATGCCGCCAGCAATACCGGTGTCGATGATGTCCGCGATGTCATCGACAATGCACAGTATGTGCCGACCCGCGGCCGCTACAAGGTTTACCTGATCGACGAAGTGCACATGCTCAGCAAATCGGCGTTCAATGCCTTGCTGAAAACACTGGAAGAACCCCCCGCACACGTCAAATTCCTGCTGGCTACCACCGACCCGCAAAAGGTGCCGGTGACGGTGCTGTCGCGCTGCCTGCAATTCTCGCTGAAGCCGATGTCGCCAGAGCGCGTCATGCAGCATCTGGCCCATGTACTGGATGCCGAACATGTCGAACATGATGAAGGCGCGTTGTGGGAGTTGGGCCGCGCCGCCAATGGTTCCATGCGGGATGCCTTGTCGCTGACTGATCAGGCCATCGCCTTTGGCAATGGCGTCTTGCGCGAGACGGAAGTCCGCGACATGCTGGGCGCGCTGGACCGCGATGTGGTTTTTCGCGTGCTGGAGGCGGTGGGTGAGGGTGATGCTGCCGGTCTGATGGCGGTCATTGAGGCGATGGCGGCGCAAAGTATTGATTTTTCAGCGGCGCTGACAGCTCTGGTCTCCGCCCTGCATCGGGTCGCGTTGGCGCAAGTCCTGCCGGAAGGCGTGGATAATAGCGACGGTGACCGTGAGCGCGTGCTCGATCTGGCGGCCGCGCTGACGGCCGAGGATGTCCAGTTGTATTATCAGATAGCCTTGCATGGACGCCGTGACCAGCCGCTGGCGCCTTCCCTGCGACAGGGCTTTGAAATGTGCCTTTTCCGGATGCTGGCTTTCCGCCCGGTGCCCGCCGGTGATCCCGGGGCGGAGAAAAAGCGCATCACCCGCGCCTCCACTCCGCCTGCGCCAGCAGAGCGGGCAACTACCCGTCCCCCGTCACCTATGGCTCCGAGAGCCTTGGCGATGAAAGCTGACCGACCGTTAACGGTTACTGCGGCCGTTCGTTCATCCGCGATTACCCCGGCCTTGCCGCCCGGTGCCGACGTGATGACGACCATCGCTCCGGCCGTGGCCGCGATCCCCGACAAGGACAGTTTGCCGCCAGACCCGGTCAAGTCCGCAACCATCCTGTCCTTTCCGGCGACTGCGCCCGCTATTCCGGAAACAGCTCCGGCTGAACCGCTGGAAATCGGACGCTGGTCTCCGGAGGTCTGGTCGCGCTGGGTGGTGTCCAGCGACTTGAGCGGGATGGCTCTCAATCTGGCCCGTCATGTACTGTTGGTGGGTGAGCAGAACGGTAACGCGGTGCTGGAGCTTTCCCCCCGCCATGAGATCATGGCCAATCGCGCGTTGGAAACCTTGCTGGCGCGACTGCGTGAGGATTTTCCTGCCATGAATCTACAGCGTGAAAGCCGTGAGCCATCCGGCCTCACGCCGCTGGAAATCGAACAGGAGCGGCAACGGCTGGAGCGCGCCGCCGCCCGTGATGCCTTTCTGGCGGACGGAATGGTGCAGGCCTTGATCCGCGCCTTTGACGCCGATTTAGTGGAAGAAACCTTGATTGTTGGAGAAAAACGATGAATATCAACCAGTTGATGCAACAAGCCCAGAAGATGCAGGAGCAGATGCAGAAACAGATGTCGAAAGCACAGGAAGAGCTGGCCAGGACGGAAGTGACGGGGGAGTCGGGAGCGGGCCTGGTCAAGATCACGATGACCGGGAAGCATGACGTCAAGCGTGTCGCCATCGACCCCGAGTTGATGAAGGAAGACAAGGAAATGCTGGAGGACTTGCTGGCAGCCGCCGTCAATGATGCCGTTCGCAAGGTTGAGCAACTCTCAACCGAGCGCATGGCCGGGGCAACACAGGGTCTGGGCCTGCCGCCCGGATTCAAGCTGCCTTTCTGATCCATGTTCAGCCCGCTGGTCAGTGAGCTGATCCAGGCGCTTCGCGTGCTGCCGGGGGTCGGACCACGCTCCGCGCAGCGCATGGCCTTGTTCCTGCTGGAGCGCAACCGATCTGGCGGATTGCGCTTGGGCGACGTGCTATTGCAGGCGATGACCGAGGTGGGGCATTGCCGGGAATGCCGCACCCTGACGGAAGAACCGGTGTGCCGGCTGTGCGCCAATCCTGCCCGCGATCGCAGCCAGTTATGCGTGGTGGAGTCCCCGGCGGACGTGCTGGCGGTTGAACAGAGTGGTGGCTATCGCGGGCTTTATTTCGTGCTGGCGGGTCATCTTTCGCCGCTGGATGGCATTGGGCCCCGTGAGCTGGGCATTCCCGATTTGCTGGTTCGCCTGGAGCAAGGCGAGGTGCGCGAATTGATCCTGGCCACCAACGCCACGGTGGAGGGCGAAGCAACCGCGCATTACATCCGCGAGTCGTGCCGTGAATCCGGTTTGCAAGTCACCCGCATAGCACATGGCGTTCCCTTGGGCGGGGAACTGGATGGTGTTGACAGCCATACCCTCGCGCGTGCGCTCGCGCAACGGCTGAATATCTGAATAATTATTCCGCTTTGCCTGTCCGACCATTGACTTCGCTGCCCGTAGCGTGAAATATCGCCATCCATGGTACGAACGTGCCATCTTTCCCAGGTTTATTCAGGAGCCAGAACATGGCGCAGCAAAAAGTGGTAGTGGTTCGCGAGTTTTCACGTCCGGTAGAGGCCATTTTCGCCGAACTGGCGGATCATAATAACCTGAAGAAAGTCTTTGGAATCCCGGTCAAGCGCATTCAGGATGGTCAGGGTGATGTCAACGGCGTGGGGTCCACCCGCCGGATGGGCCTGTTTCACCCGCTGGCCGTCGATGAGACCGTGGTCGCCGTGTCACCTAACAGTTCGATTGATTATGTCATTTCCAAGGGCGGATACCCGATCCGCAATCATCATGGCCGCCTGGATTTCAGCGCCACGGCCAAAGGATCACGGGTGGAGTGGGTGATTGAGTTCGACTCCTTGCCCGGCGTGGGGCCGGTCTTGAAGTTTGTGCTGGGTCAGGCGCTGGGCGTGGGCCTGAAGCGTCTCGGCTGAGCATCGCCACCCGCCGCGGCCGGGTGTTCTTTCCGGCCTGCGGTTGTGTTTCCCGGACAACTGTCCAATAAATACCTAGCAACCGCTTGGTTCGTGCGGAAAATCATGGCAGACTCGGTTCGCAATGATCCGAGGAGATGCCGCTCATGGCCCTGTATACCCCCTATTTCAACGAAACCCATCAACAGGTCCGTCTGACCGTCCGCAAATTTGTCGACCAGCACATC
>CAZPZK010000149.1:0-7303 GCA_964591095.1 uncultured Moraxellaceae bacterium
AGAGTATCGGACTTCCTGTGCATAAGGCGCGCCCAATGCCGAAATGCCGAAGCATCCATAGGCAACACGTTGTAAGCGCCGGCCACCAACTCCAGCCAAGCCTCAATCTCTTCCGCTTTGCCGGGGTCTTGCTCGCGGGTCAACTCAATACCGGCCTGTATCACACCCACGGTCACGGCAGACAAAAACAACTTTGCATCATCCACGGACTCAAGCCAGGCGACAACCGCGCCATGTGGCCGCTGCTTGCGCAACTCGGAAATGACGTTGGTATCCAGCAAGTACATGGGCGTTACCATATCGCGTCAACATTGCGGCGCTTGGCCTGCCCGCGCGGGGGAATAGTCAGTTCCGCCCTGGCTTCCTCATATTTGGCCGCTTGGGTTATTGCACGCCTTGAAGGTTTGGAGGCGGCTGCATCCGCACTTCATTATGTGGCGCCTGTGGGGGAGAAGGCTACCTATGTGGCAAATGCTCTTAATCATATCAAGCCGTACCTGCCGGGCTCAGTGCCCGGACCCCTGTAAAAACCGCACCTGAAGGCCTCGTTAGGGCCGCTCGACATGTCGGTCAGTATGTTTCTTGGCATTCTTGATGAATCCGACGTCGAAAGTCTTGAATCTGTCCTGGTCTTTGCTCAATGCGAGATGAAATGCATCGGCAAAATCAAATCCAGCCTCATGCCAGTCAATGACCTGCGCAACAAGCTGGCCGTTGCTGACTGTTACATTGTGTAGACCGCAGATCCGCCGGAAGGCAGTGCATATGTCGGTAGGGCGTAGGTCGAAGGCGGCGCGCAAGACCCACTCCGTTTCCAGCAACACCGTATCCGGGATGAAGATGTCCTCGGAAGCGAAGAGCTTCTGGCTGGCCATGCTTTGTACCGGGTTGTCGCTTACCAGTAGCCGCACCAGTACGTTGGTATCAATTGCTATCACACCACTTCCTCCGCAGGTCCTGAGTCAGTGCGGTCTCAATCTCTTCGTCGGTCTTGGCGGCTACTTTGCCTTTGAACATGCCAAAGACCTCCGAAAGGTCGGAGGGGGCAAAGGCGGCCTTGGGCTTCAGAAGAAGGCCATCCCCGGTGTCTATCACCATGAGTTCAATGCCCGGCTCCCAGTGATGGGTGCTCCGGAAGGCCTTGGGTATGATCACCTGACCCTTGCTGGAGAGCTTGGTGGTTTCCATGGAATACTCCAAAAAGTAAGACGTAAGTAAGAATATGGCTGTGGGGCGCACCTGTCAAATTGCGCGTTACGCGGGTAGACGACACCTTCCGTCGCCCAAGGCTTGCCGTCAACTTGCCACCCCCCCCAAACCGGTCAAAACTAAAGCAACCACTCCCCAAAACCCGGACCCGCGTCATGGTCAGCCTGACCCTCATCCCGCCCCCCCCCCCCCCACCCCCCCCCCCCCCCCCGGCCCTTTTAAGCGCACCCCAAACCCCCCCCGAACCGCCCCCCGGCGCGCGTCCGTTTTACGGCTACCGCATACCCGCCGGCTTCCCCAGCCCCGCCGACGATTACCTGGAGCAAGCCCTCGACGCCAACCAACTGCTGGCTGCCAACAAGACAGCTACCTATTACGTGCGCATCAGCGGCCCCAGCATGCAGGACGCCTTCGTGCGTGACGGCGACATCGCCGTGGTCGATTGCTCGAAGAATCCGCAGCCCGGCAACATCGTCATCGCCGTGGTGGACGGTGACATGCTGGTCAAGCGCCTGCAATACGGCCCCGGCGGCCATCCGGAACTGCATCCCGCCAATCCGGGGTTTCCGGTCATCCTCATACGGCCCGAACAGGACTTCCTCATCTGGGGAGTGGTGACATGGACCTTGCACCGGCACCTGTAAACCCCCTGTTCGCACTGGTGGATTGCAACAATTTCTACGTCTCCTGCGAGCGCGCCTTCCAGCCGCACCTGAACGGCAAGCCGGTGGTGGTGCTCAGCAACAACGACGGCTGCATCATCAGCCGTTCGGCGGAGGCCAAGGCAATGGGCGTGCGCATGGGGCTTCCCTGGCATGAAGCCAAACCGTTGCTTGGACAAGGGCTGATTGCCCTGTCCAGCAACTACGCGCTTTATGGCGACCTTAGCGCCCGCGTCATGAACATCCTGGGCGACATGGCCCCCCGGCAGGAAATCTACAGCATCGACGAGAGTTTCCTGGACCTGGGCGGCGTGCCTGACCCGGAACGTCTGGCCCATGCGATGCGGCAACGGGTGCTGCAATGGACCCATATTCCCACCTGCGTCGGTCTGGCCTCCACCAAGACGCGCGCCAAGCTGGCCAATCATGTCGCCAAGAAGTGGAAAGCGCTGAACGGCGTGTTCAATCTGGAGACCTTAAGTCCGTCACAGGAGCAAACCCTGTTTTCGCGGTTGCCGGTGGGTGAAGTATGGGGAGTGGGAAGGCGCATCCAGGAAAAGCTGGAGCGCATGGGCGTTCGCCATGTGGCCGACTTGCAGCAGGCCGATCCCGATACCATGAAACGGCAGTTCAGCGTGGTGATGGCCAGAACCATCAAGGAGTTGCAGGGCATTTCCTGCCTGTCGCTGGAAGAGATGGCCGAACCGCAGAAGCAACTGGTGTATTCCCGGTCCTTTGGTCATCCGCTGGAAACCTTTGCCCACATGCAGGAAGTGTTGCATGAGTTTGTGGTGATTGCAGCCGCCAAGATGAGGCAGCGCGGTTTGCAGACAGCCATGGTGACGGTGTTCGTGCAGACCAACCCGTTTCGTCAGGAGGAACCGCAGTACCGTAACGGTATAACCTTGCCGCTGGCGGTGCCTACCCAGGATACGCGGCTGCTGGCGGAGTTGGTGCTGAAAGGGCTGTGCCTGATCTTCAGGGGAGGTTTCCGCTACAAGAAGGCCGGTGTGCAGTTCATGGCCCTGAGCGGGGTGGAACAGCGGCAACTGGACTGGCTGAATCCCGGCGACAGCGAGCGCAGCCGGGCGCTGATGGCGGCGGTGGACGGCATTAACCGAGGCATGGGGCGAAATGCGGTGCGCTGGGGCCTGCCGACCGATGCCGGGCAGTGGCGGATGCGGCAGGAGCAGCGTTCGCCGCGCTTTACCAGTACGTGGGAGGAGTTGAAGGTGGTGAAAGCCTAGCGATCAGGCTGGCCGACGCCAATGGCGTGGGGCAGGGACTTCATGCCGGGGCTTCCACGACACGATCAGCGGGCAGGGTAATCGTAAAGGTGGTGGTGCGGTTGCCTGAAGCGGCGCTGATCTCGCCGTGATGCGCGCGGACAATGCTGCGGGTGATGGCCAGCCCCAGCCCCGCGCCCTCGTCCTGCCTTTGCCGGGAATCATCGACGCGGAAAAAGCGGTCAAAGAGGCGAGGCAGGTGCTGAGGCGCGATTTCCGTGCCGGTATTGCTGATCAACAGCCTTACGTGGTCACCGTCCGGTTCCATCCGGATGCGGATGGTGGAACCCGCCTCGGCATGACGGATTGCGTTCGACAACAGATTGCTGACGGCGCGGCGCAACATCAGCGCATCACCCGCCACCCGGCCTTCGCCTTCCACCTGTAAATGGAGGCCGCCATCGGCGGCGAGGGCGTCATAGAACTCAACCAGTGCTTCCGCTTCCGCCCGCAGGTTCACCGGTTGCAGCGTCGGCACCATCAGGCCGTTGTCGGCCTTGGCCAGGAACAGCATGTCCGCGATCATGCGGCCCAGCCGTTCAAACTCCTCCAGGTTGGAATAGAGGATTTCCCGGTATTCGTCCGCTTGACGCGGGCGAGACAGCGAAACTTGCGTCTGTGTCATCAGGTTGTTGATGGGTGTGCGCAACTCGTGGGCCAGATCGGAAGAAAAGGCCGACAGGCGCTGCAGCGAGTCGCCCAGCCGGTCAAGCATGCCGTTGAAGGCAAGGGCCAAGGGTTGCAACTCGACGGGAATGCGTTCCAGCGGCAGGCGTTCATCAAGCCGTTGCGCGGAAATGCGGGCGGCAACTTGCGCCATGTCTTCCACCGGTCGCAGCCCGCGCCGCGTCACCAGCCGTCCCAGCCCGGCCATCAGCACCAGCCCGCCGAAGCCGATCAGTAGCAGTTCGCGGTTGAAGGCGGTCATGAAGTCGCTGTGATGGCGGGTATCGGTGGCGATGGCCACGGTCCAGAATCCGCCGGGCGCGGTGGCGGTAATCCGGGCAGTCAGCACCCGGTAGCGGGTGTCGTTGGCGTTCCACTCCTGCAAAACCGGTTTTTGATCGGAGGAGGCGGCCGCCAGCAGGACATCGGGAATGACGGCGTGACCGGCGCTGAGAAAGTCGCTGCCGGAGGGCTGGCGGATACGCACCAGCAGGTCATGGTGGCCGACCAGGGCATCGGCCAGATCGGCGCGGATGGCGGCCTCCTGCGACGGGGTGGCATTGCGCAGCACATGCCGCACCAGTTCCAGCTTGCCTTGCAGCGCGTCCCGGTCCAGATCGTGGAAATGTCGCTGCACCGAGATCTGGATCACCAGCCCCATCACTGCCAGCACTCCGGCCGCCATCAGCGTGAACCACAGGCTGGTGCGGGTGGTCAGCGACTTAGCGGCCATCATCCACCTCCGGCGCGGCTTCCAGCACATAGCCCATGCCGCGCACGGTCTGGATCAGCTTGGCGTCACCGGTATCCACCTTGGCGCGCAGGCGCTTGATCGCCACTTCCACCACGTTGGTGTCGCTGTCGAAGTTCATGTCCCACACCTGCGAGGCAATCAGCGAACGCGGCAAAATTTCCCCCTGACGGCGCATCAGCAATTCCAGCAGCGCGAACTCCTTGGCGGTCAGGTCGATGCGGCGGCCCGCGCGCACGGCGCGGCGGCGCAGCAGGTCCAGCTCCAGATCGGCCACCTGCAAAATGTCCGATTCGCGGTTGCGGCCCCGGCGCAGCAGCGTGCGCACCCGCGCCAGCAGTTCGGCGAAGGCGAAGGGCTTCACCAGATAATCGTCCGCGCCCAGTTCCAGCCCCTTCACCCGGTCTTCCACCTGGTCGCGGGCGGTCAGGAACAGCACCGGCAACGTCTTTCCGGCGCGGCGGATGGCGCTCAGCACTTCCCAGCCGTTCAGGCCCGGCAGCATCACGTCCAGGATCACCAGGTCATAATCTTCGCCCAGCGCCTGATCGCGGCCGGAAGCGCCGTCCTGCACCCAGTCGGTGGTGTATCCGGCTTCGCTCAACCCCTGTTTCAGGTATTCGCCGGTCTTGGTCTCGTCTTCCACCAGCAGGATCTTCATGGCGATCCGCTCTCCGCGTCAGTCATGGCTTAACAATACCGGTTTCCGGTGAAGATGATAGCAAGATGACAGAAATGTCATTTTGGCGTCAGCTTGTTGTCGACTGGCGAGTGGCATGATCCCAACGTACTGGAAGACGGGCCGGAGGAGGCTTTATGCGTATCCCGTTCGGTATCGGTGTGTCGATGCTGACCCTTGGGCTGGGTGCCTGCACCACGTTGTCACCCGATGGCGGTGAATCCGCCGTGCACGCCGCGACAGCGGAACGGCTGGGTGCAGCCATCACGGTAGCCGCGACTGGCGAAACGCTGGCGCAGCGCCGCGATGAATTGTTGTCCCGCGAGCTGGACGGCGACAGCGCCGTGACGCTGGCGCTGCTGAACAGCCCGGCGCTGCAACGCCTGTTTGCCGACCTGAGCCTGAATGAGGCCGAGATTGTCGCTGCCAGCCGTCTGCCCAATCCCCGTCTGTCGCTGGCCAGACTGCGGCAGGGCAGCGAGCGGGAATACGACCGCGCGGTATCGCTGGATCTGATCAGCCTGTTGACCACGCCCCTGCGCGCCTCACTGGGTAAAAGGGAGCGGATGGCGGCGCGACTGGCCGCCGAGCAATCCGTGCTGGCGTTGGCCGCGGACACCCGTCTGGCCTATGTCGAGGGCGTGACCGCCCGCCAGCGCGCCGCCTATGCGGCGGACATCCTGAGCGCCGCCGAGGCGGGCCGGACCCTGGCGCAACGCATGGCCGAAGCGGGCAACATCAGTCGTCTGGATGCCGCCCGTGAACAGGCCTTTCATGCCGAAGCCACCGCCCGCAAGGCGCGTGCCGACCGTGACGCCGCCGGTGCGCGCGAAGCCCTGATCCGTCTGTTGGGGTTCAGCGATCCCGCTACGGTGCGCTTGCCGAACGGCCTGCCGTCACTGCCCGCCGCGCCCCGGGAGCTTGCCGATGCCGAGCAACAGGCGCTTGACCGGCGGCTGGATGTGCAGCGCGCCCGGCAGGACGCCGCCAATACCGCGCGGGCCTTGCGCCTGACGCGCGTGACCCGCTTCATCAACGTGCTGGAGCTGGGTTATCAGGACAACCGCATCAGCGGACAGCCGGACCAGCGCGGGGTGGAAGTCAGCCTGGAATTGCCGCTGTTCGATTTCGGCCGTACCCGCGCCGCCGGGGCGGAAGCGGTGTATCGCCGCGCGCTGGCCGACGTCGCCGCGACAGCCATCAACGCCCGCAGCGAGGCACGGGAAGCCTATGGCGCTTACCGCACCGCCTATGATCTGGCCCGGCACTATCGTGACGAAGTGGTGCCCTTGCAGCGTCAGATCGCCGACGAAACGATGCTGCGCTACAACGGCATGCTGATCAGCCCCTTCGACCTGCTGGCCCAAAGCCGTGAGCAGATCGCCGCCAGCGAAGCCGCGCTGGACGCCCTGCACGACTTCTGGCGGGCCGATGCCATTCTGGCCGCCACCCTGCAAGGGCCGATGACCACCATGAATGCGGGAGCCAAGCCATGACCACCCGACGAGACTTCCTGCTCAATGCCGGTGCCACCGCCCTGGCCGCCGGACTGGCGTCCCGCGCACAGGCGGGCATTCCCGAAGCGATGATCCAGGACAAGCCCGGCACCCAGGGGCCGCGGCATCCGGTCGACGGCCCGCCGTATCACCCGGTCGTGACCCTGAACGGCTGGACCCTGCCTTACCGGATGAAGAACGGCGTCAAGGAGTTCCATCTGGTCGCCGAGCCGGTGGTGCGCGAGCTGGCCCCCGGCATGACGGCGCACATGTGGGGCTATAACGGCCAGAGCCCGGGACCGACCATCGAGTGCGTCGAGGGTGACCGCGTGCGGATTTTCGTCACCAACAAGTTGCCGGAGCACACCACCATCCACTGGCACGGCATCCGCCTGCCGTCCGGCATGGATGGCGTCGGCGGCTTGTCGCAACCGCAGATCAAGCCCGGCCAGACCTATGTCTACGAGTTCACCCTGAAACGTTCGGGCACCTTCATGTATCACCCGCACGCCGACGAGATGGTGCAGATGGCGATGGGCATGATGGGCTTCTTC
>CAZPZK010000150.1:0-7285 GCA_964591095.1 uncultured Moraxellaceae bacterium
GTCTGGGGGTTGGGTTGCGATCCCTTCAACCGGGACGCGGTGCTGCGGCTGCTGGAGATCAAGCAGCGGCCGATGCACAAGGGGCTGATCATCATCGCCGCCGATGTGGGCCAGGTGCTGCCCTGGCTGGGCGGGCTGACGGTCGGCCAGTGCCGCCGCGTCATCGAGAGCTGGCCCGGACCCAACACCTGGGTGGTGCCGGTCGGCGCGGACTTTCCCGAGTGGGTGCGCGGCGACCACGCCAGCGTCGCGGTGCGGGTGTCGGCGCATCCGGGGGTGCAGGCGCTGTGCCGCCGTTATGGCGGCGCGCTGGTGTCGACCAGCGCCAACCGCACCGGCCTGCCGCCCGCCCGCTCGCCGTTGCAGGTGCGCTGCGGCCTGCGCGGCCAGGTCGATTACCTGCTGCCGGGCCGCCTGGGCGGCCAGAACAAGCCGACCCTGATCCGCGATGCCCTGACCGGGCGCGTACTGCGTCCTTCCTGAAACCGCCTGACTATCCGCTACCGGAGAACCGCCATGTCCGCCGAAATTGACCTGAACGCCGCCAAGCAGGCCCTGATGGCCTTGCAGGACCGCATTTGCCGCGAGCTGGAGGTCGAGGACGGCGGCGGCCGCTTCCGCGAGGACAGCTGGGTGCGCGCCGAGGGCGGCGGCGGCCGGTCGCGGGTGCTGGAAGGCGGGACGGTGATCGAGAAGGGCGGCGTCAATTTCTCGCACGTGCATGGCAACAAGCTGCCGCCCTCGGCGACCGCGCATCGCCCCGAGCTGGCCGGACGCAGCTTTCAGGCGATGGGCGTGTCACTGGTGATCCATCCGCGCAATCCCTACGCGCCGACCAGCCATGCCAATGTGCGGCTGTTGGTGGCGGAAAAGGAGGGCGAAGCGCCGGTGTGGTGGGTGGGCGGCGGCTTCGACCTGACGCCCTATTACGGTTTCGAGGAGGACTGCCGCGACTGGCACCGCCATGCGCGGGCGGTGTGCGCGCCCTACGGCGAGGACGTCTACCCGCGCTACAAGCAGTGGTGTGACGATTATTTCTTCATCAAGCACCGCCACGAGGCGCGCGGTGTCGGCGGCCTGTTCTTCGATGACCTGAATGAATGGGGTTTCGAGCGCTGCTTCGCCTTCATCCAGGCGGTGGGCAACGGTTACATCGACGCCTACCGGCCGATCCTGGCGCGGCGCAAGGAAACGCCCTACGGCGAGCGCGAGCGCAACTTCCAGCTGGTGCGGCGCGGGCGGTATGTGGAGTTCAACCTGGTGTATGACCGGGGGACGATCTTCGGGCTGCAGACCGGCGGCCGCACCGAGTCGATCCTGATGTCGTTGCCGAACCTGGTGTCCTGGCAATATGACTTCCAGCCGGAGCCGGGATCGGTGGAGTCCCGGTTCGTGGAGGAATTCCTGCGGCCGCGCGATTGGGCCGCAGGTTGAACGCAGCGGTCAGTTGTAGTTCGACCAGCCGTAGACGGTGAAGGGCAGCGGGTTCTTTGCCAGCAGGTAGCGGTCCTGGCCCATCATGCGCTGCATGCCGAGGATGACGCTGTAGGGCGCGCTGCGCTGCACGAAGTTGGCCGCCCAGGCCGGGACGGTCCCGCCCGCGTCAAAGAATCCTTCCGCTTCCACCAGGATCTTGTTCGCGGCCACCGGCGAGAACCTGACGGTGATTTCCTCGGCGGGCATGCGCACCAGGCCGCGCTTCTGCGGCAGGTAGTCCGGCGCGGCGGTGACGCGCAGCATGACATAGGGCTTGGTGCGGGTCTGCGGTTCCAGCACGCCGCGCAGCACGGTGTCGCGGTCGGGCAATCCGGCCGGGGCGTTATGCACCATGTAGACGATGAATTCGGTGGGGGAAACCTGCTTCACCAGCTTCGAGTCCCGCGTTTCCCAGAACCATTTGGTGTAGTTCTCGAAATCGAGCAGCACATGCGCCAGTGCGTCGACCGTGCCCTCCAGTTCCGCTTCCACCTTGAATGAACGGTAACGCTTGCCGTCTTCCAGCCGCGACCAGGTCTTGATGTTGCGGCGCTGGTCATGGCGGGTCAGTCGCCATTCGTTGCCCAGAGGGGTGCGCAGTTCGTCGAGGTCGTCGTCACCGTTGGCGGCGAGCGCCGGGGCGGCGGGCAGCAGCAGGCACAGGCACAGCAGGGCGAGGAAGGGGCGCAGGATCATGGACATTACTCCTTGTTCTGGGTTCGGCCGGTTGGCCAACCTGTTATTTCGGGCGGATAGTGTGAGCAGTTTCACATTCCGCGCGTTGGTGCAGCGTTATAAATTTTTGCACGATCGTGCACCATGACCGAAATGACGGATTTTTCGGCATTTCGGCGAATTTCCGGCCAATGCCGGCGCGGGGTTTTTGTAGCGGGGTGTCAGCGGGCGGTAGGCTTCAATCGAGTTCGCAGCGGACGCTGACGCGGTTGCGGCCGCTCTGCTTGGCCATGTACAGCGCGGCGTCGGCGGTGGCCAGCATGCGCACGCCGTCCTCGTCATCCTCGGGCACGATGCCGACGCCGCCAATGCTGGCGGTGATGTGGAAATCCCCGTGCGGACCGGGAATCGGGGTGGCTTCCAGCGCCTTGCGCATGGCTTCGGCGACATGCCATACCCCGGTGGCCGGGGTCGAGGGCAGGACGATGCAGAATTCCTCGCCGCCGTAACGCGCCACGGTGTCGCATTCCCGATGGATCTGCGATTGCAGCACGCGGGCGATGGTCTGCAGGCAGAGGTCGCCGGTCTGGTGGCCCCAGGTGTCGTTGACCGCCTTGAAATGGTCGGCGTCAATGATCAGCAGGCCCATGCTGGTGCCGGTGCGCATGGCGCGCTTGACCTCCTGACGCAGCACTTCGTCAAAATGCCGGCGGTTGTGGACGCCAGTGAGCGCGTCGGTCATCGTCAGCTCCTGCAGACGCAGGTTGGCCTCCATCAACTCCGTGGTCCGCTCCTTTACCCGGCGCTCCAGCACGGTGTTGGCTTCCTGCTGCATGTGCAGCATTTCCAGCCGGGCCTGTTCGCGCAGGCGGCGCTCGCGCTGCACCCGATCGGCCAGCGCGAAGGACAGCAGCAGGATCTGCAGCGCCGATCCGACCTGCAGCGCCGCCATCGTCAGCGTCGAGGTGGGGATCAGGCCGTATTTGTCCGCCGCCAGCACCACGCCGCTCAGCAACACGCAGGACCAGGCCATGACATACAGCCGGGCGGGCTTGTAACCCTGCCAGGCGCTATAGATGGCGAAAATCAGCACGATGGGCAGGAAGAGGACGGCGATGCCTTCCACCAGATGGATGCTGGTGGTGTAGTCCAGCAGCAGGGCCGCCGCCACGCCGACCAGGCTGCCGGCCAGCGTCAGGTTGACGCTCAGGCGCATGAAGCGGGGCGCCTGCTCCAGATGCAGGAAGTTGCGGGCGAACAGGGAACCGAAGAATTCCGCCAGCGCCAGGCTGAACACCAGCACCTGGTCGTTCCAGTGCGTGGCGCGCGGCCACAGGAACTGGAAGCTGACCCCCTCCAGGCTGGCGAGGAACAGCGTGATGGCGGCGACATAGCCGACATACCAGGCATACTGGGTCTCGCGCAGGGAGAAGCAGAGGAAGCTGTTGTACAGCATCATGCTGAACATGATGCCGAGGAAGATGCCCATCACCATGCTGCTGTGCTCATCCTGGCGGCGGAAGGCATCCGGCTGCCAGAGCGCGATCGGCACCTGCACGCTGCTGCCGGTTTCGATGCGGATCAGCACGTCGACGCTGCCCTGGGGCGGCAGCGTGACCGGCAGCAGGAAGTTGCGGTGCTGCAGCGGCCGCATCATGAAGGGCAGCTTGTCGCCCATCGGCTGGTGGACGGCATCGCCGGCGGAGGGCTGCAGCCAGACATCAACATGGTCCAGCACCGGGTAGCTGATTTCCAGCAGCCGCTCCTGGGCCCGGTCCGCCGGATTGAGCAGCCGGGTCCGGAACCAGAAGGCGCTGGGGCTGTAGCCGAAATTGGCGTTGTCGGCCGGCACCGCGCGCCAGCCGGGCAGCCGGCGGACCTCGTCGGCTTGCCGTTGCCGGCCGGGATCGGCGAGGTAATCGACGTTCCGGCCCGGCGTCAGGTGCTCGACCGCCGGATCCACGATCAGGGTGCCCGCGCCGGACGCCACGGGCAGGCCGGCCAGCGCCAGCAGCCAGAGCAGGGGCAACAGCAGCAGGGCGAGCCGCGGACGGACGCCGGGCGGACGGGGGGCAGGCATGGTCTTTTGTTGTTTTCCGGCACGCGGCCATTTGGACAGGGCGATATTATGAACACTTGTACGTGAAACGCCAATCACCTTCGCGGCGGTTCAAGCCGCGCCCAGCACGCGCGGCTTTTCCATCGGCCCTTCCACCCGGAAGCGGAAGGGCAGGCGGCCTTCGCTGTCCAGCAGCGGGCCCAGCGCCGGCGACGCCTTCAGCAAGGCCCGAGAACGCGCCGCCGACAGCCGGGCGCTGACCTCCCAGCGCACGATCAGCCGGTTGAGGTCAAAGGAGCCGGTGAAGAGGGCGTCGGTCACGTCACCGTCGGCGTCGCCCAGGCCGTCCGCCGCGAACTGGCGGAAGCTGACCAGGCCGCGGTCATAGTCCATGACGCCGCGCACCGCGGCGGCGGTGAGGCGGTTGCCTGGCCGGATCACGCTGTCGAGCTGGCGCGCGGTGATGCGGTCGCCCAGCGCCAGCTTCAGGCCGTCGCGAAACAGCCAGGCATTCAGCAACGTCAGTTCACGGCCCGAGACATTGGCGCGCGCCTTGATCGTGAAATCCTTCGGCACCAGTCGCGCCGTGAAGCCCACCTTGAGATCGGCCCCCCGGTTTTTCTCGAAGACATCGGCGAGGAACAGGCTGAGGCCGCTGGCGTCCAGCGTGCCGGTCGAGTCCAGGCCGTCCATGTCGCCCCGGGCGTGCGCGTCCAGCGCCACCGCGCCCGCGAACACCAGTCCCTTGGGCAGGTAGGCGCGGAAAAAGGGATAAATCTCCTCCATCGACGGCAGGTCGATGGCCGGGGCGCGCAGGTCGACATCAATCACCGGCCGCCGGGGAATGCCGCGCACCACGCCGTCGACGGTCAGCCGGTTCGGTCCCATGCTCACCGCCATGTTGTTGAGGGCGATCTGCTGCTGCCTGAGGGTGACCACGTTGCGGCCGATATCCAGCCCCAGCGTGAACGGCCGGCCGCGCAGCGCGCCGTCCGGCGACGCCAGCACCAGCTGGTCGAGACGGATGTGGCCGTGACTGCTCATGCCGTCCCAGGCGTTGCCCTTCAGTTGCAGCTGCATCGATGCCGTGCCGGCGGCGGGGTAGGCGGTGAGGCCATCGGGAATGTAGGCGGAGAAAGGCAGGATCGGAGCGGCTTCCACAGTGAGCACGCCGTCCAGCGGTACCTGCTCGGAGCGGACGGTGTCCAGGATCGGTCCGGCCACGCCGCGCAGGCTGACATTGCGGCTGGTCGCGCCGGGTGTGCGCAGGCCGACATTCAGGTTGAACCGGTCCTTGAGGGCGAATCCGGTGAAGCGCGCGTCGATGTCGTCGAAGGTCAGCCGCGCCGGGCCGCGCGCCGCCGTGGCGTCCACCACCCGCACCGAGCCGCCGGAGGCATGGAATTCCTTGATCCGCAGCCAGCTCATCAGCGGCCCGCGCTTTTGCTGCATCAGGTCGCCGACATTGAGCGTGTAGTCGCGGTCGACCAGCACATTGGCCTGAAAGTCGCGGATATCGAGCCGGGTCACCGAAATGCGGCCGATCAGCAGCGGCAGCAGGTCGGCGCTGAGGCTGATCTCGCGGGCGGTATAAAAGTGCTTCCAGTCGCGCAGCGGGTGGCGGGCAAAGCGTTCATTCTCGGAAATGGTGAGGTTGCTGACGCGGGCGCTGAACGGCAGCAGCCCGAGCTTGAGCCGCTGGTAATCCATCTTGCGCGGGATCACGGTCTGGACGGCGGCCTCTCCGGCGCGGCGCGCTTGCGCCTCGTCCACCGCGGCCCGGGCGGGAATCATCGTCAGGATCAGGGCGGTCGCCAGCAGGGCGGCCGGCATCTGAAGTCGTCTCACGGCGTGGGTGCTCCCCGGAAAGGCGAAGGTCGATCCTTTCAGTGTGACACAGTCGGCGGCCGGGCGCGCGCGCGGAAATGTCAGTGCCGTGGCGGCTCCCTGTTCTTCAGAAAGCCGGTGACTGGTCTTCCGGCGGGGTGTCCGGCGATGGCGGGCGGGCTAGATTCAGGCTTGGAGCCGACCGGGTGTCGGCGTCCGGTTGGTATGCCGGTCAAAGCCGCGCCCAGCGGCCCCGCGAGGTAAACGAAGGCCATGATTCCCGTTCCCGAGATTCGAGCGCAAGTGCTGCGGCATCCCTTGTTCCTGCATCTGGATGCGGCGGTGCAGGAGCGTTTGCTGGCCTCTACCCGTGAGCTCCACCAGCCGCAAGGCGCGCTGCTGATCCGTCAGGGGCAGGCGGCGGTCAATTTCTATCTGGTGCTGTCCGGCAAGGTCAAGTTGTTCCGAATTTCGCAGGACGGCCAGGAAAAGGTGGTGGAAATCATCCATCCCGGCCAGACCTTTGCCGAGGCGGTGATGTTCATGCAGCGCTCGGAATACCCGGTCTGCGCCGAGGCGCTGGACCCGGTGCATCTGGTCAGCGTGCCGAACTCGCTGATGCTGCAGGCGTTGGCCGCCAATCCGCAGGCCTGCCTGCACCTGCTCGGCCACCTCAGCGTCCGCCTGCACCTGCGGCTGGGCGAACTGGAAACCCTGACCCTGCAGAACGCCACCCAGCGTTTCGCGCTGTACCTGATCCAGCAACTGGAGGACCGCGCCCAGGACTGCGCCGAGATTGACCTGCTGTTGCCCAAGCGCCTGATCGCCGCCCGCCTGTCGATGCAGCCCGAGACGCTGTCGCGCATTATCGGCAAGCTGCGCGAGGAAGGCCTGGTCGAGGTGCGCGGCCGCCATGTCCGCATTCCCAGCGTCGAGGCCCTGCTCGGGCGTTTCAATGACTCGCCGGTGCAGCCGGTGACCCTGCGCTGACAACGCGCCTTTCACCTGCTTTTCCTGTGTCGACCGGCACGGTCGCGCCTGACCTTGCACTTGGCGCGACGTTCTCTTGTCATTTTTCAGAGTTAATGTCAGCAGATCGTCACAGTAACTGTCAGCGCAACAACTCCAGATTGTCCGTTCGCCCGCCCGTGGCATTGATAGCCCGGTACAGGGTGGCATGGTGACAGTTCAGCAGCTTGGCGGCATCACGCACCGATGTCCCTTCGGCAAGCAGCCGTTTACCCAGCG
>CAZPZK010000151.1:0-7224 GCA_964591095.1 uncultured Moraxellaceae bacterium
GTGTTCACGCGCTTCGCGTTCGCGCTCGGTCCGCATGCGGTTATAGATCGACTCCGAGGTGGACTCGGGAAAATCCACCCGCTTGACACGGATATCAACCACCTGGATGCCGAACTCCTGCCGGGCGATCCGGTTCACCGACTTCGCCAGGTCCGCCATCATCTGGTCGCGCTGGCCGGAAACGACATCATGGACCGTGCGCTCGGACACCTTGTTCTTGAGGCCGTCCTTGACGCGGGGCATCAACAGCATCTCGGCCTTGCGCGGATCGCCTCCGGTCACGGTGAAGTATTTCTTGACGTCAGCCACCTTCCACATCACAAAGGCATCGACGATCAGGAACTTGTTTTCCTGGGTCAGGAATTCGGTGCGTTCGGCGTCACTGACCTGTGTACGGGCATCGAACTTTCGCACTTCGTGCATCAAGGGGAACTTGAGACCCAGGCCCGGCTTGAGATCGGGATCAATGACTTCACCAAACTGCAGCAGCACGCCACGGTCCGTTTCGCGCAGGGTATACAGCGAACCGGAAAGTACGCCCACCATGAGCACCCCGATCAAGAGCGCCTGCATCAGACGTGTCGACATGTCAGCGTCCCTCCCGGGCTGATGGCGCCGGGCCGGTATCCGGCATCGCGGGCAGTGCTTGCGGATTGGCCGGGACCATCCGGTCCAGCGGTAGATAAAGCATCTGGTTGCCCTGGGGTTCAATCACCACCTTGGTGGACCTGCCCAGCACCGTCTCCATCGTTTCCAGGTAGAGGCGCTGGCGCATCACCTGGGGCGACTGGCGGTAGGCAATCAACAGCTGCCCGAAACGCGACGCGTCGCCGCGCGCGCGATCCACCACCTCCTGCTTGTAGGCCACCCCCACCGCCACCACGCGCCCCCCCCGCCCCCGCGCCTCGGGAACAATCCCGTTGGCGTAGGTTTCCGCCTGATTCTTCAGGCGCTCCTTGTCTTCCTTGGCGCGGATAACATCATCGAATGCCGCCTTGACCTCCTTCGGCGGCAATGCTTCCAGCACATTGACACCGGTCACCTGTACTCCACATTCATAACTGGCGAGATAAGCCTGCAGCCTCGGCTGGATATCCCTGGCCAGGGTGGCCCGCCCCTCGTTGAGGATCTGGGTCATCCGGGAACCGCCGACCACATGACGCAGGGCGCTCTCGGTGGCATGCAACAACGCGGCTTCGGGATCGCTGACGCGGAGCAGGTACTGCCGGGCATCCGCGATCCGGTACTGCACGGAAAGGTTGATATCCACGATATTGGCGTCCGCCGTGATCATGGTGGCGTTGAGCGGCATCTGCTCGATCCGCTGGATGTTGACCTTCTGCACCCGGTCAATCAGTCGCGGCGACCAGTGCAGCCCGGCGGTTTGGGAGGAATGAAACTTGCCGAACCGGAAAACCACCGCCTCTTCCGCCTGCTCGACGCGGTAAAAGCCAAGCAAGACCCACAGGACAGCGCCAGCGCCGGCGACGGTCTTCAGCAGCCGGATTTCATCCGGGCCATTGCCATTGCCGCCAAACCAGCGGTTGAATTGCGCCTGTAACCGGTCCAGCCACTCCTCGGGACCGGATGGGGGTTGCGGACGTTGACCGCCCTGTCCGGAGGGCGGTGTTGATTGATTCCACGCCATGAAACTGACCTGTCAGGAAAGATATTGGAAAGGGCACGGGCCTGCGCCGGGCAAGCCGCCACCCGCTCAAAACTCGGGGCGCTCCGGCAAGGTCACACCAACCTCGGCCGCCCGAACACCCATTCGACCCAACCATTGCTCCAGATCCGACGGCATCAGCCGGACAACCGTTTCGGTCAGGCCGTCGTCACGCAGTGACTCCGAGCGCACAGCGCCCAACTCATGGAGCTTGGCGCGCAAGCGGGCATGCTCGGGCGCCAGGCAAAGCGTGTATTCCCGCAGCTCTCCGACCAGCAATCGGGTCATGGCTTCATGCAGTTCGGTCATGCCCACGCCGGAAGCCGCCGACAACCAGACCGCCGATGGCAGTCCCTGGTCATCCACCTCCAGACGCGGCTCATGCGTGCCCAACAGATCGATCTTGTTGTAGACCATGAGGATGCGGGTGTTGCAGCCGATTTCCCGCAATACGTCGTTGACCGCCTCAATCTGTGCCGAACGTTCCGCGCTCGCGGCATCAACCACGTGCAACAGCAGATCGGCTTCGAGGGTTTCTTCCAGCGTCGCGCGGAACGCCTCGACCAGTTGGTGCGGCAAGTGACGGATAAAACCTACCGTATCCACCAGCACCACTTGTCCGACACTGGGCAAGGCTATGCGGCGCAGGGTCGGGTCCAGTGTCGCGAACAACTGGTCCGCGGCATACACGCCGGAATGCGTGAGATGGTTGAACAACGTGGACTTGCCGGCATTGGTATAACCGACCAGCGAAACCGTGGGAATCGCGGCTTTCTGCCGGGATGCCCGGCCCTGCTGGCGGGTCTGGCGGACTTTTTCCAGGCGTTCGCTCAACATGGCCACCCGGTTCTTGAGCAGGCGACGGTCAGTTTCCAGCTGTGTCTCGCCCGGACCGCGCAGGCCGATACCGCCCTTTTGCCGCTCCAGGTGGGTCCAGCCGCGCACCAGCCGCGAACTGAGATGGCTCAGCTGCGCCAACTCCACTTGCAGCTTGCCTTCAAAGGTTTGCGCGCGCTGGGCGAAGATATCCAGGATCAGGCCCGTGCGGTCCAGCACCCGGCATTGCAATTCCTTTTCCAGGTTGCGCTCCTGAGCGGGCGTCAGCTGGTGGTTGAACATCACCAGATCCGCCTCGTGTTCCTGCACCAGAGCCGCCAGTTCCGCAACCTTGCCGCTACCGGCATACAGGCGCGCATCCGGTTTTTGCCGGCTGCCGGTGACCGTGGCGAGTATCTGCGCTCCGGCGGACTTGGCCAGCAGGACAAATTCGTTCAGGTCTTCATCCAGACCCGCAGATTGCTGCTTGAGGTCCAGATGAACCAGGATGGCCCTATCGCCGCCCTGATGCCGCTCAAAAAATTCCAATGTGGTTTTTCCGCTGCAATTGAAGTGAATGTCATCGGAATATGAGGCCGGATTTCCCTATTCCAACCGGGAAAGGCGGATAAATTTCGGACGAGCCTGCAAGCGCCGTCTCTTCGCTATAATGCGGCGGCCGGAAAACCGGCGATTACCAGAAATGATAACAACACAGGACGCATTGCGATGGCCGACATCTACGGAACCTCCACGACCGACTACATCACGGTCAATGATGACAATAACATGATCTACAGCCTCGAAGGAGGCGACACGCTGTACCTGAACGGCAACCTCAATACGGCCGATACCGGCGCGGATGGCGATACTGTCGTCGTTTATGGTACCGGCAATATCGTCGACGGAAAGGATGGCGCCAACCGCTATTACATCAATGGCAACACGACCGTCATTACCGATGGCCTGGACAATTCGGAACTCAACCTGAGTTCCAGTTTCAATACCGCCGCGCTCGGGGATGGCGCGGACCGCGTCCATGTCTATAACAATGCCAACCAGAATTTCGTCGATGCCGGCGCGGGCATCGACCTCGTGTTGGTCCTGGGGGGCTCCGACAACGTGGTGGATGGCGGTAACGACGACGACCGTCTGATCCAGAATGGCACGGGCAGCGGGAATATTCTTCGTGGCGGCGCCGGCAATGACGAACTGCATGTGGCGGCGGGCGCGGCAGCGACTACCCTGGAAGGCGGCGCCGGCATCGACCGGCTGACGGATCTGGCGGGCGGCAGCCTGTTAAAGGGCGGGCTGGATGACGACAGCTACACCATTCTCGCGGATACGCAGATTGTTGAAAACGCGAATGAAGGCATCGACGCTGTCGGCTTCAGCACCAACATCGGCAGCAGCTATACCCTGGCCGCCAACTTCGAAACCCTGTTCCTGTATCAGGCCGTTGACACCGTGATGACCGAGGGATATGGCAACGGCAGTGACAACTCGCTTTGGGGCAACCGAATCGACAACGTGTTGTCGGGCGAAGCCGGTAACGACACCCTGCTTGGCGATCTGGGCAGCGACATACTGCTTGGCGGTAGCGGTGACGACATTCTGATCGGCGACACCAGCAACGGCCCCTCGGACGCCGCTTACACGTATGCCGATCAATTGATCGGTGGCGCCGGCAATGACACCTATCTGATTACGGATACCGTCGACACCGTCATCGAAGCCGCTGGCGAAGGCACCGACCTCGTCTCGTCCTTCCTTGACTACACCCTGGGCGACAACCTGGAAAATCTGGATATCCTGATCTCGGTGCATGGCACCGGCAATACCTTGAATAATGTCATTACCGGCAATCAGGGATCAAATATCCTGGACGGCGGAGCCGGAGCCGACACCCTGAAGGGCGGCGCCTGGCATGACACCTATATTGTTGACAACAGCGGCGACAAAATCATCGAATTGGCGACGGACTACGGCATTGATACGGTGCTGTCCTCCGTCAGTTACGGTCTGGCCAACTATGTCGAAAACCTGACGCTGACCGGAGCTGTCGCCCTCACGGCGGCCGGTAACTCCCTCGATAATATCCTGACCGGCAATGGACTGAACAACACCCTTCGCGGTTACAACGGCAATGATACGCTCTACGGCCTGGATGGAAGTGACAACCTGTACGGCGGCAACCAGAACGATATGCTGTATGGCGGCAGCGGCAACGACTCCCTGAACGGAGAAGCCGGTTCCGACCGCCTGGAAGGTGGCCTGGGCAATGACAGCTATACCGTCGACAGCTACGGCGATTACGTCGCGGAATTGGCGGATGAAGGCACTGACAGTGTCAAAACCACACTGGCCGCGTACGACCTGGGCACTTATGTTGAAAACCTGAGCTTTACCGGCGCGGGCAACAGCATCGGCCGGGGAAATACGTTTGCCAATGTCATCACCGGCAATGCCGGCAATGACAGCCTTTACGGATATAACGGCAATGACACCCTCAATGGCGGCGCCGGCGCCGACTACCTCGAAGGTGGCGGTGACAACGATCTCTACTACGTCGACAGCACCGGCGATGTGGTGGTGGAGTACGGTGATGCAGCGGGTGGCGTGGACACGGTTCGCGCCAGTGTGGATTATGTGCTGGCCGGCAGTGTCGAAAAACTGATCCTGACCGGCACAGCAATAGCGGGAACAGGCAACACCCTCAACAACACGATCACCGGGAATGCCGAAGACAACATCCTGTCCGGCGGGCTGGGCGCCGATACCCTCTCCGGGGCGGCGGGCAACGACACCTACCTGATGTCGCGCGGTGATGGCGCCGACCGGATTTCCGACAACTCCGGCGACAATGACCGTATTGTCTTCGCCTCCGATATTGCCCATGACCAGTTGTGGTTCAAGGCGGTCGGACCCTCGCTCGAAATCCGCGTGATCGGTACCGCCGACAAATACACCGTCCTGAACTGGTACACCAACGACAACAACCGGGTCGAGAGCATTCAGGCCGGGAGCGGCAAGGTGCTGGATGCCATGTCCGTGGAACAACTCGTCGCCGCGATGGCGACGCTAACGCCACCGGCCATGGGGCAATTGACGCTCAATACCAGCCAGCACGTCCAGCTTGACGGCGTTATCGCCGCCGCCTGGCAAAATCCCTGACTCCTGAAACGAAGAATGCCGCCCTGAGGCGGCATTCCATCCATTCATCATCGTCCGCGGACGAATCAGTACGGCGCATCCTGATCATCGCCATCATAAGGAGACGGATAGCCGCCACCCATGGTGCCGCTGGTCATCGGTCCGATGGCGCCGCCCGCCGGGGCGCCGGCCGGACGCGGGTTACGCGACGGGACCACCGTGGAAATCGCATGCTTGTAGACCATCTGGCTGACCGTATTCTTCAGCAGCACGACGTACTGGTCAAAGGATTCAATCTGGCCCTGCAGTTTGATGCCGTTTACCAGGAAGATGGAAACGGGAATGCGCTCCTTGCGGAGTGCGTTCAGGAACGGGTCTTGTAAAGTTTGCCCTTTCGACATGATGTTTTCTCCTCCGCCAATTGACGGAAACAAAGGTTTTATCAGCGCAAAAAAAATCAGGCCCGACGAAAATGATCCTGGCCAGCGGTTAATTTGAGGTGATTCTCCACTTTTTGCAAGGCTTTTTGTCGAACAATCGACACTCCTTCTGTCGTTAAAAAGTGAACGGAATCGCCAAAGCCCCGTAGCCAGGTATATTGCCTTTTCGCCAGTTGACGGGTCGCGACAATTCCCCGATAGCGCATTTCCGCATGGTCCGTCAGCCCGTCCAGATACTCCCAGACCTGCCGGTACCCGACCGATCGCATCGAGGGCAGCTCGGGCGTCAGATCCCCGCGCGCGCGTAAACGGTCTACCTCCTCGACAAAACCGCCCTCCAGCATCAGATCAAAACGCCGCTCAATGCGCTGATGCAGCTCGGCGCGGTCATCGGGCAGCAAGGCCAGTTCCAGCACATGCCAGGGCAAGGGATCGGCAACCTGTTCGGCATGCCACTGCGACATCGATTTGCCGGTCACCATCCAGACCTCCAGCGCGCGTTGCAGCCGCTGCGAGTCCCCCGGACTCAAACGCGCCGCGGTCACCGGGTCGACTTCGGCCAATCGGGCATGCACCGACGACCAGCCTTGCCGCCCGGCCATTTCCAGAATGGTGGCGCGCACAGTGGCATCAGCCTCGGGCATGTTGGCCAGCCCTTCCTTCAACACCTTGAAATAGAGCATGGTGCCGCCGACCAGCAGCGGGATGCGCCCGGCAGTATGGATGTCGGACATCGCCGCCAGGGCGGCGCGGCGGAAATCGGCGGCGGACCATGCCTGCGCGGGATCAATGACATCAATCAGACGATGCGGCGCCCGTGCCAGCTCAGCGGCCGTCGGCTTGGCGGTGCCGATATCCATGCCGCGATAGATCATGCCGGAATCCACCGAGATCAATTCAAAGCGGCCGGTTTCCGCGAGCTGGATGGCCAGTTCGGTCTTGCCGCTGGCGGTCGGACCCATGAGGAATACTGCCGGCGGCAAGGCGACGGGCGCGTCAAGGTGTGGCATGGGCAAGCTCGCAAGGATGAATGGCGGCTATTGTAGAACCGACTCGCCACCCTGCCCATGCCCCATCCAATGTCATTCGCTACACTGATCACAACTTGACAGTTAAAAGATTGTCGAACGTACACAGTCTTGCTACATT
>CAZPZK010000152.1:0-7136 GCA_964591095.1 uncultured Moraxellaceae bacterium
GCTAAAGACTAACATAACAAGATCTATCCCTTTCGAGAAGCTACGAGTAGCTCCTCCTGTTCTCCTAGCATAGTCAATGTGCAGCTAGAAGCAACAGCATAAATGTCCTAAACCAATAACACAGTCGTGCTCTTCCTGAGCAAGCTATTGGTATTACCCTTTATTCTCTCATCCACTAGGATGTATTGCGTTACAGCCATCTCTGGCTGATTCCCGAATAACGCCTTCATTGGCGTGCTCTTCGTATCAAGGCGTGCGTTACAGCACGTTAGCCTCAAAGAGATTTATCAACAGGTGCCTTTTACCTGTCAATCCCCTCCCTCACTACAGGACGGGTAGGACATTCGTTGAATATCCGTTAGGACATTCGTACAGCAGAATAGAGCCGTAGCTCCATCCTACATTCCTACTATACCACACCTTTAGAGATTTGTCAAGCTTTTTTTTCAATCATTTTGAAAATATTTTCATTCGTTCAGGATTTGTTCAGCTAAGAGCTCCCCGTCCGCCAGCACCTTAGCCCCCACGACAACGTATAAGTTGCTGAGAACATAAGGCTTCTTGGTGTCCCATCTCCTTATCTGTGGCCTTACAGGCTCCTTCTCCAACATCCCATTCCCTCCCCTCATACGCCAAGCTGGCTTTGTGCTGCCGTCCCCCAGGGTGATGTTTCCTGCCTTCTTCCATAGCAGCCGCCACTCATCAAAGCTCAGTATCTCGTTATACCACTGGGGGTGCTGACTCCTTAGGCTACTCCTCCACTGATTGTACCTACCCTTGAAAGTGGTTTTGTCTCTAATCCACTTAATACGCGATTTAAGGAGCTTCTCTGGGTTGGCCCTGTCCTCCCTCTTCTTTTCCCTCCGACGCCTCTCTCGCGTCTTGTGGTGCGTTCTAGGGGCATTTGATTTGAAGCCTGCTGTGTGCAGGAAAAACCCCCTCCCCTCCAAGGCCTTTATCTGCTTGAGGATAGAATCCTCAGTAATTGATGAGATTGTTTGTATTTTCATGGTCCTACCCTACCATATCTTGGGGTATTTGTCAAGCTTTATTTAACACTTAAAGCAATTATATTAAACACTTATGCTCTGTGTACTCCTAAGCTGTTGTTTTTATTATAAAAAATAATACCCCGAAAATGGAAAATGCGTTTCTAACAAAGTAACAAGGTCCCTACGGTGCCCACCCCAGGGGGCCAGGGGCCAAGCTGCTACCCCCTCCCACGAAAGTATACTTCTGCAATCGTCCACCTATCCCCTTGTCCTTTCCTCCCCTTCTGCCTTCCTCCCCTTGTCCAGGTCTGCACAAGCCTGCGCAGTCCACTACGGCACAAGGCACACGGCGCTGCATTGTGGACCCGGCAGCGAGTGAGCAAGGGTGCGATGGGTTTGCCCAGGTGAACTCGCCCTAGTCGGGCTGCCACGGCATATTCGCTTGTTCCGCCATGACTCGTAGCCGAGTGTTGGCCAGGCGACCCATATTGTGTTATTCCCAATACGATCAATAGGTTACGTCAAATGTAAAGCATACTTGACAAGTGTCCGATTTTGACAAAAAATGGCAGACAATGACAATCTGTGTCACAATATGACAATAAGCCGTGCTACGGAAAATCCTAACAAAATCAAGGGTTTATGCGTAGCAGCGTACCTGGGGAAGTGTTGGCACGCTACCTGCAAGGTATGGTGTGCCCGTGGCGAAATGCCCCGGTGTCGTGCCCGTTCTTTGACAACATATCCCGCTATCCCGTGCTGCGCGAGGGATATGCCGCTATTGCTTGCTCAACGAGCAATAGCGGGATGCACCCTGCATCCTGCGATCAATTCTGATTGCACAATCAGCACGAGGATATAAATCATGTTCATCAAAATCAGCGGTAGCAAGCCGGAAACGGCGAACATTGAAACCGAAACGGCTATTGCTATCTGTCAACAGGTAGGAATTACCGGGCTCGCGTCAAGCTGTAAAAAAGCAGCGTCGGCGCTGGTAATGCAGGCGGCTGTCGATTGCCAGCGTGCTGGCGCAGCCGAAGATGAATGGCAACGATACGTTGATAACACTATCGCGGCCATTCGCTCCACTACGGCGGCGGCGCATATCCAAAGCGCTGGACTGTTGAAAGGAATCAGCGGCAAGGGTGACAAGCTGGCCACGCTTATCAAGCGCGCTTCCACTACATTCGAGAATTACACCAAGCGTATCGAAGCAGCCTGGAAACAAGGATTGCTGATTGAGACCGCGAAAGGTGCGGAGGATGGTAGCGTAGTGCCCGGCGAGACGTTGCACACGCTCAACGAGCGCACCAAAGAGGCAGAAGCCGCGAAGTGCCCCGTTACGGAGCAGAGCAAGCTGAAGGCACGCATGCTCGAAACCTTTAACGCTATTGCGGCGCTTGTGGATTCCCCGAAGGATGGGGACGCGGTGACAGCGTGGGCTAGTGCAGAGCTTGACGGGTTTAATGACCGCCTGGGCGCGCTGGTGGCAAGCCTGCAAGGGCAGGCGCCTGCACCGATCAAGGCAGAGCCGGAAGTGTCGGCTCCGGTGGAGACATTGCCCGAAGCGAAGCCCGAAAAGCCCGCAAGGGCTGGCCGCAAGGCTGCGTAAGGGGATAGCGGGAAAGGATCGGTGGCCACGGAAGGCCCCGATGCCTTAACAATTTCTTAACATATTTATACGTTAAGGCGATGGGAAAATATGACACGGCCTCTGGGCCGTTTTTTTCGTTCCTGGGATTTAACATTTTTTTAACGTATTCATATGTTAAACGGACATAGAACATAGGACATAGAACATAGAGCGTATTCCTATGTCTTAGAGCATAGGATATAGGAATACGTTTCCATAGGCGAGCCAAGGGTGTGAAACGTACGGGGAGGTATATCACGATGATTGTATTGATGGAGGATGCTATGATGCACAATTTTCCTGCTGATTGTGAAACCTACTGGAACTTCTGCGATAAGGCGGAAGTGAAGGAACTCGGCAAGCAACTTCAAGAAGGTCTCATCCACCCGTTGGAGTATGCTGCGAAAGTCAGACAGCTGGCTTTGCAGGAAGGTTTCACGGACGTGTGACAGCCTGGGGCGCATAGCTCAGTCGGTTAGAGCAGGCGACTCATAATCGCTCGGTCGTAGGTTCGAGTCCTACTGCGCCCACCATTACCCACACTAGACACCTGGGGGATCATAATGAAGTACAAATGGGTGCTCGTCCCTGTAATAGAGCAGCTTACCCCGGCTGTGGTGTGGGAGCACACCCCTTCCAACTATTACAAAACGGGAGAATACCCACGATTCCTACGTCCAGTAGGGGCACACACCCCACGTTTGGCGTGGGGAAAACTGTATGATGACGACAGGATTGTCACGTATTCTACATATTCTTAACGGATTCATCCGAAGGAGAGTATCATGGCAACGCTCAGAAAGTTCGAATTGTTCCTGAGCCATCTCAGGAATACCGAGAAGGGAGGCGTTGTGTACAGCACGGAAAAGAAAGAGTGCTGTATGAAAATTGTCAGGCGCGAGCTTGAAAAGAACAGAGGAACATATCCTTGTTCCTCCCTCGTAGAAGGTGCCTTCATGAAAAGGAAGGCAAGGAGATAGGCATGAATTACGACGACATTCCGAAGGATCTGCGTTTCATGCTCGCCCAAAGGGGTGGCCTGGAACGGATCAGGAAAGTGCTGGAGGCTCGTAGAGCCACTAAGGATGGGCATTCCGTATATTCTACGGAAGCAGCAGACGCCACCCGTAGGGATGCTGACAAGAACAAGGGATGTATCCCTTGCTCCGCGGCCATCCGAACAAGTGATGTGTTTCATAATTTCTCGACGGGAGGAAGAGAGTATATACAACTCTCGGACTCCAAGAGGATTCTCCGAGATCCGCCTGTCGTGCGGGTTCTAGGAGAGCGGCGGAGCAGGGGCTAAACAAAAGGAGTCAGGCATGTGCGATAAATGTATGAGCCAAGAAGCACAGGATAGGATTGTCCGTAAATATTTCCTAGCAGATGGAGTGCCCGGGATTCGTGCGTGGAATGAGACGGAGAAACGTCTTAAAACACGCGAGGAAGTATATACTGAGTTCTGTGCTCTGATTCCTCCTGAGGAGTTTGATTGCTCCTATAAAGAAGGAGAAGAGTACATACTCTTTAGCGTGGATTTTAGCTGTTATGGGATAGCAATAGCCACCATTGTCAAATGAGGAGCGAAGAGATGTTTGTAAGCACGAGAAGTTTTGATACACAAATGGATTACATGGAGCGCCAGTACAAAGACCTCCGGGATCGCTACTGGGAATTGCGGGAGTCCCATATCCGACTGCTGGAACATCTCGGCGTGACCGAGGTTGTAGTACCGCGAAAGGTTGTGCTTGCTGCTAAGGACGTACCATAATTTCTTCCGCCCGTAGCTCAGCCGGATAGAGCATCGGCCTTCTAAGCCGACGGTTGGGGGTTCGAATCCCTCCGGGCGGGCCACATTAACATTTTTTTAACGGATTCATCCGGGCGGATGAGTCTATTCACCAGCGAAGGAGAGTAGTGTGATGAATACCAATGTAGCTGTTTCTATCCGCACCCTGCCTAATGGCAGTGTGTTTCGTGTCATCTCCCCCAAGGTGGAGGGGAAGAAGCGCATCAGGAACGACGGAATCTATCGTAAGGAAGCGGATAGCCATTGCACCCAACTGGGTGCGCAGAAGGATGTAATCTTTGGCCATGACACTATCGTAGCTCTCATCCCCCACTCCAGGTTCGCACGATAAGAAGAGGAGTCAAGCATGTACGTTGAATACGACAGCAACAATTCTGGCGGCTCCTGGTGGCTGGAAGATTCGCACTGGAGGGCCTTGGAGGCCGCTGGTTGGAAAGTGCAATGGGCGCACCTTGAAAAAAAGTACACCGCCAAGGGCTACGAGTGTGACGTTGACGGGACGCCTTTGCTTGTGCCAATCGGCAACAGCAGTTTGGCGCGCAAGGGTGAGGACGGCGAATATCGCTGGCTCGGTGCGCTTGCGACGTGTGCATTCAGGGTCGGCTTGGGCTTGTGCGAAGCCGCCGATGAATGGAAGCGCATCACCGGAATGGATATCACCGCCGCAGGGTGTGCGTGCTGCGGTCAACCGCATACGTTCACAGAGTACGACGATGCTGGAAAGTTCGTCCGCCGCGGTCCGTTCACGAGTTATGAAGCACGCTGGTAAGTTCTAACACCCAAGTAATGAAAACTACAGGAGAACAAAATGAGCAATAAACCGTATGTTATCGTTCGCACGTATTCAGCAGGGTGCTTTGCGGGAATACTGGAAAGTCGAGACGGGAAGGAGGTTCACATGACTAACGCTCGACGGCTCTGGTACTGGTCCGGAGCAGCGAGCCTGAGTGAGCTTGCCGTGTCCGGCACAAAGCGCCCGCAAGATTGTAAATTTCCCGTAGCTGTGCCGTCTATCGTCCTCACCGAAGCGATTGAGATCATCAGCGTGACTGATGAAGCGCGCAATAGCATCGAGAGTGTACCGACATGGGCCGCATGAACGGCTATGGCTGCGGCTCCAGTGGTGGCTCCGGTGATGGCTACGACTCCGGCCATGGCGACGGCTCCGGCTCCGGCTCCGGCTACATCAACGGCGTCGGCGACGGCGACGGCTATGCCGACGGAGACGGCTATGGCGACGGAGACGGTTACGTCACCTACTCCGGCGACGGCTTCGGCTTCGGCTGCGGCGTTGGCTACGAGGAAGGCTACGGCTATGGTTGAGCATGAAGCTGTAAGGAGTGCCGATATGGACGGCATAGATGAGGGCGACGGCTATGGCTCTGGTGATGGCTCCGGCTACTATGACGGCTCCGGGGACGGTGACGGTTCCGGCTCCGGCTGTGGTTACGGCGACGGCTTCGGCTTCGGCTCCGGCGACGGCAACGGCACAGGCTGTGGCTACAGCAACGGCTACGGCGACGGTGGCGGAGGCAACGGCTACGGCTATGGCTGAACATGATGAGGGCTATGGCTGCGGCTCCGGCTCCGGCTACGGCTCCGGCTCCGGCTCCGGCTACGGCTGCGGCAATGGCTCCGGCTATGGCTATGGCTACGGCTACGGCTGTGGCTATGGCTCTGGCTATGGCAGCAGCTCTGGCTTCGGCTACGGTGGCGGCGAACGGCCATGACCCGGACTACATGCTGAAACCAAAGTTCAGCCGAGCAGCGAAGTGGCTTCGGCTGCAACGCGCTGTTAGTCAGGAGGATTAATTGAGACTTTACCACGCCACAACACAGAAGAAGGCGAAGCAGTACCGCCAGAGCGGGGCGATACATGCACCAGTTCGAGGATTTACAACACTACAGGCGGCGATGGCATGGGCAATGAAAGTGGGTCGTGTAGTGATTCTGGAATTTGACGCGGACAAGCCGCACAAGCTACCCGACCACCACAACCCGTTTGGCGAAGCATGGTGGAACGATGGAAACGTGACGGATTGGCGATGCGTTTTCTCGGCCATCGGTGACGCCTAACGCCTGAATTAAGCCGCGCCGCTAAGCGGCGTTTGGTTGAGCGAATTGTTAGGGCGCAGGCCCGAGGAGAGCGAAATGGAAAAGGTTTACCTGGTTTGCGATTACACAGACAGCAAGGCGGCGAGCATCAATGACGCGCTGAATGTCGGCGTGGAACACATGGGAGATTGCGGCGGACGCATCTTGCGTGAGGACGGCAGCATGATTGGTCAGCATCACTCAAGCTCGTTTGGTTGGTTGCGGGCCGATCTAAAACACTACCTCGATGACCCGAACAGGTATGAAGTGATCGACCTTATCGGCCAGCCGGTCCCCGAGAGATTCCAGCGTGCGCCCTAACGACCAAATTTAGCGGCGTGCGCAGCACGTCCGCTGCAATGCAGAGTTAGCCAGCGACCGCGAGTAATCGAAGATGCCAGAACGCATACAGCTACGACGCACCAAAGGCTGGCGGATGCCGCCCAGCGCGGATCGCTGGAAAGAACGCAGTCGCACGTTCCAGGGAATTGCGGATGCAATGGCGGATCAATGGGGCGGCCAGCAGGCTGCACTGTTTGCCGCCTAACGCCTGAATTAAGCCGCGCGCAGGCGTCGGCTTGAATGAATTGTTAGCGCCGTAGGAGGC
>CAZPZK010000153.1:0-7127 GCA_964591095.1 uncultured Moraxellaceae bacterium
TTATTGCTATGAGGGCACGGTGCTCAACACCCGTCCCCAATCGCTGGAAGCCTCGCGCAGTCCCATCCAGATCGGTGCGGAACTCTACGGCCACTCCGGGGTTGACGCCGATATTGAAGTCCTGCGCCTGATGCTGGACATGCTCGAAGCCGCCGGTGTCCGCGATCTGCACCTCGATCTTGGTCATGTCGCTATTTTCCGTGAGCTGGCGGTTGCCGCCGGACTGGATCGCGCCACCGAGTCCCGGCTCTTTGATATCTACCAGCGAAAGAGCTTGCCCGAGTTGCAGGACTTGCTGCCGCAACTGCCGCACTCTTCCTGGTTCGAAGCGCTGGGCCGCCTGTCCGGCGAGCCTGATCTGCTGACAACAGCAGCCGAATTGCTGGTCAATGCGCCGGTGCCGGTCAGGAATGCCCTGGATGATTTGCAAGCGGTAGTGATGGCCTTGCAGGCCTCGCATCCGGGTATCCGCCTGTCGCTGGACCTTAGTGAATTACGTGGTTATCACTATCACACCGGCTTGGTCTTTGCCGCCTATGTCAGCGATTCGGCCACCGAAATTGCCAAGGGCGGCCGCTATGACCATATCGGCGAAGCCTTTGGTCGCGCGCGTCCGGCCACTGGATTCAGCGCGGATCTCAAGACCTTGCTGACCCACGCAGCCGTTCCGGAAATGCCGCGGCGCATCCTGGCGCCCGCCGGCGGCTCCGCCGCCTTGCAGGACGCCATCCGTCAGCTGCGCGGCTCCGGGCATATTGTCATCCAGGCATTGCCGGGCGACGGTGCTACCGCCGCCGGACTGGGATGCACCGCCATGCTGGTGGAGCAGGGTGGTCAATGGCGGGTAGCCTCATTGTAATCAGGTTCGGGCGGCGTTTTCGGCCGTCCGCGGGTGAATTGTCTCTGGGCGCAAGCCCGGTCAACTGTAACAGGGTTGAATACCATGGGTAAGAATGTTGTCGTGCTCGGCACGCAATGGGGCGATGAAGGCAAGGGCAAGATTGTCGACCTTCTCACGGACAATGCGGCGGCTGTAGTGCGCTATCAGGGCGGTCACAACGCCGGTCATACACTGGTGGTGGGCGGTGAAAAGACGGTGTTGCACCTGATTCCTTCCGGCATCCTGCGCGAAGGCGTACTCTGCCTGATCGGTAACGGCGTGGTGCTGGCTCCCGATGCCCTGCTCAGGGAAATGGCGACCCTGACCGCCAAGGGCGTGCCCGTGCGCGAGCGCCTGCGCATCTCGCCGAACTGCCCGTTGATCCTGCCCTATCACTGCGCACTCGACAAGGCGCGTGAAGCCGCTCGCGGCAAGGCGGCCATCGGCACCACCGGTCGCGGCATCGGCCCGGCCTATGAAGACAAGGTGGCCCGTCGCGGCCTGCGCCTGGGCGACTTGATCCGCGGCACCGGCTTTGCCGAGAAGCTGGCCGAGGTCATGGAATACCACAATTTCCAGCTGGTGAATTACTACAAGGCCGAGCCGGTCAGCTATGAGCAGACGCTGGCCGATGCCTTGGCCTGGGCAGAGCAGATCAAGGATCTGGTCGCCGACGTGCCCGGCATCCTTCACCAGTTCCGCCGCGCCGGCAAGGACATCATGTTTGAAGGCGCACAGGGTTCGCTGCTGGATATCGACCACGGCACCTATCCCTTCGTCACCTCCTCCAACACCACGGCGGGAGGCACCAGCACCGGCTCCGGCTTTGGTCCGTTGTATCTGGATTACGTACTGGGCATTACCAAGGCCTACACCACCCGTGTCGGCGGCGGTCCATTCCCCACGGAGCTGGTCTATGATGCCTCGAAGGATGAAGGCGACCCCATCGGCAAGCATCTGGGCGTCAAGGGTCATGAGTTCGGCGCCACCACCGGCCGTCAACGCCGTTGCGGCTGGTTTGATGCCGTCGTGCTGCGCCGCGCGGTGGAGTTGAACTCCATTTCCGGACTGTGCCTCACCAAGCTTGACGTGCTGGACGGCCTGGACAGCATCAAGGTGTGCGTGGATTACAAGTTCCTCAAGCCAGGCACTATCGAATGCCTCAGCTCTGACGCCGAATCCTTCGCGCATGTTGAGCCGGTTTACGAGGAACTGCCGGGCTGGGAAGGTTCCACGTTCGGCGCCAAGACACTCGATGAGTTGCCCGCCAACGCGCGCGCCTACCTGAGACGTCTGGAGGAGGTCGTGGGTTGCCCCATCGATATCATCTCGACCGGTCCGGACCGCGATGAAACCATCATCCTGCGGCATCCGTTCAACTGATGCGGCTATGCAAAAAGGCGCCTGTCGGCGCCTTTTTGCATTGGTGTGTAAGCACCGGTTATCTTCATGACGGGACAAGCTGCAGGAGTTCTCGAACATGGGCGCGCCCGGAAAACTTTGCCTCAAATGCGGTTATCAGCGGACTGGGCAGGAAGATGTTCCGGATATTTACTGTCCGCAGTGCGGGCGGGTGTATGCCAAGGTTGAAGCATCGCGCCAGTCTCCGGCGGAAAAGCGGCTTTCACGACATGACTCCTCACCTGTTCATCAAAACCGTGAACATCTGAAACGCGAAGTGCCAGTCCGGGTCAAATGGGGGATGCGGGCGCTGATTTATCCGTTTGTCATCTTGGTGGGCTTTTCATTGCTGGTCACCGGAGGACTCTTCAATGCCTCGTCAGTTGCAATGGAGTGCGACAATACCGTTCACAAGACGCAGAAAGGCCCCTTGGCAGGCATGATGCACGCCAAGAATGTGTCAGCGTGCATGGCGGAAAAATCCGGATTCCTGACGCGCCATTTAATGCTGCCCAACCGCGATTTGCTTGAAGCCATGCCCAATGCTCCCTGCCGATTCGTGGGTGTCTGGAACTCCCGTCGCCAGAACAGTGAATATACGCTGACCCTCAAGGCAGACAGCACCTTTTATGCCGTGCCGGTCCATGATCCCGACGGTCACGCGGAATATATCCAGGGGGCTTGGGGTGAGTATGATGACAAGCTGGTGTGGTTTTATCAGGGGATGATGGAAGCTAATCCGATTGAAACCGATGAGGAAAACCATTTCGTCCTGGTCGAGAAAAATGGCAGCCTCACCGAGTTCAGCTATCGCTCGCCGATCACCGGTTCCTGTCCCCGTTAATGCGGTTGGGTATGCGCCATCATCCTAGCTGGGCAGCTTTCCGCCCACCGGCTTCTGTGTCGGTCGGACAATATCCCACAATCCCAGATTATTGAGTTCCAGTTCCATCATGCTGCGGATTACCGCAGCGTTGTCCACTCCCAATGCCTGCGTCAACAGGCGCTTTCCCGTGGCCAGTGGCACGGTGCGCACGACCTTGCGAATCTTGAGCAGGTTGCTGGCGCTCATGCTCAGCGAATCAAAGCCCATCGCCATCAGCAGGATGGCCGTGCCGGGGTCGCCGGCCATTTCGCCGCAAATGCCGACCGCCTTGCCGATGGAATGGCATTCGTTGACGATGTATTGCAATGCCCGCAGAACCGCCGGGTGGTAAGGAGTATAGAGATCGGCCACCCGGGAATTGTTGCGGTCGACCGCCAACAGATACTGGGTCAGGTCGTTGGAGCCAACGGACACAAAATCCACGAGATTGGCCAGGTCGCGAATTTGCAGCAGGGCGGCGGGAACTTCGATCATGATGCCTAGGCGGGGCATCGGTATTTCAACTTTCTCTTCTTCCTGGACTTCCGTCAACGCGCGATGGATCAGGTGCTGCGCTTCCTCTATCTCGAAGACCGAAGACACCATGGGCAGCATGATTTGAAGATTATGCAAGCCGATGGATGCCTTGAGCATGGCCCGCATCTGGACCAGGAATATTTCCGGGTGGTCCAGCGTAATGCGGATGCCGCGCCATCCCAACGCCGGATTGACCTCATTGATCGGGAAATAGGGCAGGTCCTTGTCTCCGCCGATGTCCAGGGTGCGCATGGTGACCGGGCGCGGTTCAAAGGCCACCAGTTGCTGGCGGTAAATCGTGCGTTGTTCTTCCTCGCTGGGGAAGCGGTCGCGCAACATGAACGGGATTTCACTCCGGTATAGCCCCACGCCTTCCGCGCCGCGATCACGGGCGCGCGCCACATCAGCCATCAGGCCGGTGTTGACATAGAGGACCACCTTGTGACCATCCGGTGTCTCGGCGGGCAGGTCGCGGTAAGCGTCAAGGCCGGCAACCAGTTGCCGTTCCTCGCGGATGATTTCCTTGTAGCGCTTGCGCAACTCGCGGGAGGGATGGACGTAGACCCGGGATTGATAGGCATCAACGATCATCTCCGCGTCATCCAGACTGGTGACGGGAAGTTCCGCTACGCCGACGACGGTCGGGATGCCGAGCGCGCGGGCAACGATCGCCATGTGCGAGTTGGCGGCGCCGGTGGTAGTGACAATGGCGGCAATGCTTTCAATCGGTGTTTCAACCAGGGTTGCCGTCGAGATTTCCTCACCGATGAGGATGCTGTTCTCCGCATAATCGCGGCTCGTGGTGTTCTGTCGCTGCAGGTGCGCCAGGATGCGGCGACCCAGATCGCGGACATCCGCCATGCGCTCGCGGAGATAGGGGTCATCCATTGCGGCAAAGCTTTGCATGTGATCTTCAATCACGGCGCGCAAAGCGCCTTGCGCCCAGTTACCCGCCTGAACCTTTTCGCTGATTTCCCCGCCCAGCGCGTTGTCATCCAGCATCCGCAAGTAGACATCAAACAGGGCGCGTTCCTCGGGCATCAAGGACTCGGTCATCTTGTTGCCCAGCATCTGCATTTCGCCCCGCACCGCGTTCAGCGCCTGGTTGAGCTGCGCCAGTTCGCTGTCGATATCCTCGACGGCGCGGTCCGGCACCGAGTCGATATCCGCCGGGGGATAGATGACCACGGCCCGTCCCATGGCAATCCCGCTGGCGCCAGCTACCCCGTGGAAAATCCGGGGGCTGTTGACGTTCTTGGGGGCGTGCAGGTTATCGAGTTGCCCCAGAGCGCGGGCGTGGGCAACCACGCCCGATATCTGCGCGGAAAGGGTGACCAGGAAGGCTTCTTCCGATTCGCCAAAGCGCCGCTTGGCCTGTTGTTGCACCACCATGACGCCCAGCACCTTGCGACGGTGCATGATGGGCACACCGAGAAAAGCGTTGTAGCGGTCCTCGCCGGTTTCAGGCAGGTAACGGAATTTGGGGTGGACGGAGGCCTCTTCCAGATTGATCAGTTCTTCGCGTTGGCCGACCAGACCGACAAGGCCTTCGGACAATCCCAATGAAACCACGCCAACCGCGTCGGGGTTGAGGCCGCGGGTGGCCATCAACACATAACGGTTGCTGCGTTCATCCAGCAGGTAAACGGAAGAAACCTCGGTCTTCAGGGCTTCCTGGACATTGTCCACAATGACATCGAGCGCGATGAGCAAGGTAGGCGCGGAATCCACCTCCTGAACAATCTTGCGCAATATGTCCAGCATCAGACCACCCCTGGATAAACCCCGGCTCGGTTCAACCGGCCTCATGAATGAAAGGAACGCGCGGCGCCAGTTCCAGCAGTGCCTTGCGATAAACCTCGCGCTTGAAGGAAACCACCTGGTTCAAGGGAAACCAGTAGCTGACCCAACGCCAGTCGTCAAACTCGGCCGGACGGCAGCTGTCGAGGCGGATTCGATCCGGACGGGAGGCCAGTTTAAGCAAAAACCATTTTTGCTTTTGTCCGATGCAGACGGGCGCGGAGTCATGCCGGATGTAGCGGCGGGGGAGGCGGTAACGCAGCCAACCGCGTGTTTGTGCCAGAATACGCACATCCTGCTTTTCCAGACCGACCTCTTCCCAGAGTTCGCGGTACATGGCCTGTTCCGGGGACTCGCCGGCATCGATTCCACCTTGCGGAAACTGCCAAGCTTCGTGGCCGTTGCGCCGCGCCCAAAGCACCTGTCCTTCATCGTTGGCGATGATGATACCGACATTGGGTCGGAACCCTTCAGCGTCAATCACGGTGAATACCCTAAAAAATATAAAGACTTGCGGTATTGATAACCCATAGGGCCGCAAGGCGGCAAGCCTTATCTGTTATCATTTGGCAATTCATGGGACATTCAGCGGAAAATCATGCGACTGGCGATTTTTGACCTCGACAATACCCTGTTGGCCGGCGACTCCGATCATGCCTGGGGAGAGTTTCTGGTGCAGCGGGGATTGGTGGACCGGGATATCCACAAAACAGCCAATGACCGTTTTTACGCGGATTATTGCGCAGGTAACCTGGATATCATCGCCTACAGTGAATTTGTGTTTGATTTTCTCGCCCGGCACGATCCGGATTGGCTGCAGGTGCTGCACCGCGATTTCATGCACGATTGCATCGAAGGTCTCATGTTGCCTCAGGCCCGGCAGCTGGTCGAGGCTCATCGCGCCCTCGGCGATACCCTGCTGATCATTACGGCAACCAACAGATTCATTACCGAACCGATTGCCTGCGCTTTCGGCATTACCAACCTGCTGGCCACCGATCCCGAAATGTGCGACGGCCGTTATACCGGCAAGGTGGCCGGGATTCCGTGCTACCAGGCCGGGAAGATCAGCCGCTTGCGCGAATGGTTGTCGGCAAGTGGCCATGACTTTGAGCAGCTCTGGTTCTATTCCGATTCCCGCAACGATCTGCCACTGCTTGAAATCGTGGACCGCCCCGTGGCGGTCAACCCGGATACGGTTCTGGAGGCGAAGGCTATGGAGCAGGGGTGGCCTATTCTGGACTTGCGAGTCTGAGGATCAAGGAAGGGAATGATGGCAATCTGCCATCTTTGTCGGTTTGTAGGACAATGAATAGGCGGAGCTTGGTGAGTGTTTGATATTTTTTGCACAGTGAGCGCACCTTAATTGCGATCAGGAGTGTAAAAAATGGCCATGACTCAAATGAGTGAGCAGGATTTGTCCAACGAGTCGTCGGAGGACTTCATTCTGCAGACCCGGTTCTATGTAGCCTTGCGCCGGGCCAGCGGTCGGGTGATTGATCTGGTTTGGTTCAGGCAAAACAAGGATTATGCCAATGCGGTTCTCGATTTCGCCGAAACCATTTCAGACCGGGAAGTGCGCGATGCGGCTCGCCGCCTGCGCTATCCGGAGTTTTTTCGTTGAAGACGACGCGGATGGCTGAT
>CAZPZK010000154.1:0-7091 GCA_964591095.1 uncultured Moraxellaceae bacterium
CCATCGGTGAGTTGGGGATGGCGAAGGCCAGCCGCTCGTCGGCGTTGGCCAGCAGCGCCGTGATGTAGCCGCCCAGGCTGAGGCCGGAAACGCCGATGGCCGGAACCCCGGTGCGGTAGAGATGGTTCATCAGGGTGCGGACGTCGAAGACGCTTTGCAGCATGGCCTCGTTGGCGTGGCACAAGCCGTGCGCCAGGAAGTGGAAGCCGCTCCACGGCGAGGGCGACGGCTGGCGTGCGCCGTGGAACGGCTGGGTCACCAGCACGATGTCCAGGCCCTGATCGTAGAACCATTTCAGCGAGAACATCAGGCTGTTCAGCCAGTACGGCGAGGCGAAGTAGCCGTGGATGAAGATCATGGTGGGGCGCGGGCCGCCGGGATGCGTCCAGTGTTGGTAGCTGACCTGACGGTTGGCGGCGTGACTGAGGTAGCTGTCACGGACGGCGGGGTTCAGGGGTTCGTAGGCGCTGGTGAAGACGGCGTTGTGGTGCGGCGTTGAGGGCCGGTAGCCGAGCCACGGCTGCGTGGTTTGGGTGATGGAGGGCTGGTCCGGGGGCGTCTGGAACACGCGGGATGAGTCGCCCAGCGCGGCAAGGTCTCCGTAGAAGGCGGCGGCGTCCAGTTCGCGGCGGCGGATTTCCGGGAAGGCCAGCAGCGGGGTCAGGGCGCTGCTGACCATGGCGGCGTGACGGTAGTAGTCGTCGGGGAGAGTGTTCCACCAAGGGGTTGCTTGTTGCATGTCGAGGGTCTGCTGCATGGGTTGTAGGGTGGGTTGAGGCACGAAACCCACCGAAAGTGTTTGTGCGGAGGGTGTTCGCCTGCCGCGGGCCTCTTGCGGCGGGGCGAAGCGGTGCTTCGCTTTATCCCGCCTCATGTCTTGGCAAAAGGAAGCAAAACCGCGTCCTACGCCAAAACTCGCGGGCGGGCAGTTCGCTTCCGTCCCTTCGTTGAAGGCCATGGGGCTCGGACAGTTGGCTGCGGACCGCCGTTGAGGTGTGGGTCGGGTTTTAACCCGACAACAGGCCTTCGCTCGGAGGGGGTTGTCGGGCTGAAGCCCGACCCACAGGCTGCGTTCAGTCCTTGCGGTACATGGTGACGACGCAGGCGCCGCCCAATCCCAGATTATGCTGCAAGGCAATCCGCGCGCCTTCCACCTGACGCCTGTCTGCCGTGCCGCGCAGTTGCCAGACCAGTTCGGTGCATTGGGCAAGGCCGGTGGCGCCCAGCGGGTGGCCCTTGGACAGCAGGCCGCCGGAGGGGTTGGTGACGTATTTGCCGCCGTAGGTGTTGTCGCCGTCCCAGATGAACTGTTCGGCGCCGCCTTCGGGACACAGGCCCAAGCCTTCATAGGTCAGCAGTTCGTTGGCGGTGAAGCAGTCGTGCAGTTCGACCACATCAATGTCTTCCGGGCCGATGCCCGCCGCTTCATAGACCTGACGCGCGGCGTCCTTGGTCATGTCGTAGCCGATCATCTTGATCATGCTGCGCGGTTCGAAGCTGCTGGCGAAGTCGGTAGTCATCGATTGCGCGGCGATGTACACCGCGTTGCGGATGCCGTGTTTCGCCGCGAATTCATCCGAACACAGAATGGCAGCCGCCGCGCCGCAGGTGGGCGGGCAGCACTGGAAGCGGGTCAGCGGGTCGAAGACGTCTTCCGAGGCCAGCACTTCTTCCACCGAGAGGATCTGGTTGAAGAGCGCGAAGGGGTTGTTGCTGGCGTGGACGCGGGCCTTGGCGGCGATCTTGGCGAAGGTTTCGCGGCGGGTGCCGTATTGCCAACGGTATTCGCGCCCTGCCCCACCGAACATCTGGGCGGCGGGCGGTGCGGAATTGAAGCCCTGGGCGTCCATCATCACCTGCACATGCTGGTCCATGGGCGGGATGCGGTCATTGAACTTGCTGCCCAGCGCGCCGCGCTCCATCTTCTCGAAGCCGATGGCGAGCACGCATTCCGCCAGCCCGCCTTCGATGGCCTGACGCGCCAGATAGAGCGCGCTGGAGCCGGTGGAACAGTTGTTGTTGACGTTGACCACCGGGATGCCGGTGAGGCCCAGTTCATAGACGGCCCGCTGGCCGCAGGTGCTGTCGCCGTAGACGTAACCGGCGTAGGCCTGCTGGACTTCGGCATAGGCAATGCCGGCATCCTTGAGTGCGTTGAGACCGGCCTCGCGGGCCATCTCGAAGTATTCCGGGCTGGAGCCGGGCTTGGCGAATTTGGTCATCCCGACACCGATGACATTGACGCGACGTTTCATGATGTTCTCTCCCGGTTCAAACCAGACCCTTGATCATTTCCAGTTGGCGCGCCAGCGCCACCTCCCCGTCCACCCGCACCTGCCCGTGCTGGTACAGGTCGCGCAGATCGGCCTTGCCTTGCGCCAGGCGCAGCAGGTCGTCGTTGGCCAGCGTGACAGTCGCCTGGGCGGGCACGCTGTCCGCCACTGAACCGACGCTGGAGCCGTCCACCAGCCAGCAACCGACCTCCGGCACCTTGATCAGCAGGCTGCCGTTGATCGGTTGGGCAGACAGCTTCTTGCCCAAGGCCTCGAGGATCGCCGGGGCATGGGCCGCCTTCGCCACCGCAGCCGCCGGAGCACTGCCGCCGGATACCGCGCCACTCGCCAGGCGCTTCACCTTCGCCGCCTCGTAGGCCTTGGGATCAATGGCCTGCAGCGCGATCAGCTTGTTGGAGGCCATGATGTTGCCGGTGACTTTCAGCTTGCCGCTGAAGAACAGCTTCTGCACATCGGCCAGCGTGCTGGTGACGATGGCGGGCATCAGTTCCGCGTCGATTTCCAGCGTCACGTCGGCCTTGTCGGCCGTGCCCTGACCACAGGCGCCCGCGCCGTTTTTCAGGTCAAGGAACCATTGCGAATCCGGGTTCTTCAGGTTGAACTGGAAGACGGTCTTCGTCTTGTCCACCAGCTCGGGATGACCGCCCAGATAGTCGGTGATGGCGCTGAATACATCGGACGGCTCCAGCGGCGCATCGCCAGCAACCACCGGTGCGGCGGCCGGAGCACTGGCCGACGCGACGGCACCGCCGCCGTAGGCCACGCGTTTCGCCCGTGCTTCCTCATAGGCGCTGGCCGGAATTTCCTGCAGCACGATCAGCTTGTTCGACGCCATGACATTGCCGCCGATCTTCAGCTTGCCGCTGAAGAACAGCTTCTGCACATCGGCCAGCGAGCTGGTGACCACGGTCCGGATATGCTCGCTGTCCATGTCCAGCGTGACATCGGCTTTCTCGGCAACGCCGGGCTTGCAGATGCCCTGCCCGTTCTTCAGGTCCAGCGTCCAGCTGGAGTCCGGGTTTTTCAGGTTGAACTGGAAAACGGTCTTCACCTTGTCCACCAGCTCCGGATGCGCGGCGACATGGGCAGCCAGCACGGTAAAGACATCTTCCGGCAGCAGTGCGGACGAGGCTGCGGCCGCGACCGGCGCGGAGGCTCCGGCAGCCGCGGCGACCGGCTTCGCCTTCACCTGCGGGATCTCGGCGTAGAGTTCGACGGCGGCATTGCGGATCACCACCGAATTCCGTTCCTTCACCTTGGTCTCGACAATGATGCGCGTGTCGCTTTCCTTCCACATGCGGGTGATCAGGGTTTCGCCGGGGAAGACACTGTCGGCGAAGCGCACCTTGATGCTCTTGAAGCGGCGGCCGTCGTTGTCGCAGAAGCTCTTGATGACGTGGCGACCGACATAGCCAAAGGTGCACAGGCCATGCAGGATCGGCTTGTCGAAGCCGAAGGCCTTGGCAAACGCCGGGTCGGCATGCAGCGGATTCCAGTCGCCGGACAGACGGTACAGCAGCGTCTGGTTGTCGGCGGTCTTTTCCTCGATCACGGCGTCAGGTTCACGCGCGGGCGGGACATTGACATCGCCGGACGGCCCCCGATCCCCGCCCCAGCCGCCCGCGCCGCGCACGAAGGTGCTGATTTCGTTGTAGGCCAGCTTCTCGCCGGTTTCGTCGACGGTATCCACCGCCATCACCACCACCGCGTGCGGCGCCTTGTCGTAGGCTGCCTTGAAGCGGAAGGTGTGGGTCAGCTTGGCGTGCGGCGGCAGCGGCCGCAGGATTTCGGTGTATTGCTCGCCGTGCAGCACGCGGTCGAGGCCGTAGTTAAGGCCTTGCAGGCTCTTGCCGTCCTTCGCCAGGTTCAGGTAGGCGTTCAGCGCGGGCATGACGCCGTAGGTGGGCAGCGCCTGGAAGCCGTCGCCCAGTTCATAGGTGAAGTGCAGCTCGGAAGGATCCAGCGGATTCGCCGCCGCACCGACGCCCAGCGCATACAGTGCCAGGTCGCGTTCGTCATAGGCATTGGTGGTGACCAGTTGGTCCTTGCTGGCCGCATCCAAGTCGATGAATTCGTTGCCGCCCAGACTCTTCTTGTTCAGGTTGGCGAGAATGGTGCCGAAGGACTCGTTGGTGGTGCTGGGGTGTTCGCTGTCAGTGAAGTCGGTGATCTTCGACCACTTGCCGGCGATTTCATCCATCGTCATGGCGCGGCGGGTATTGAAGCTGTGGCCCTGCGTGCGTTCCCAGCGCAGCTTGCCGATGTAGCCCGCACCGACCTCGAACAAGCCCTTGGTGTCTTCGCAATCCTCATGGCATAGCCATGCAACCAGCGGACTGACGTATTCCGGCTTCAGCAACGCCAGCATTTCCGGCGGCAGGATGGTTTCAGTCAAGCGCGACGCCGCCAGCGGCGCAATCGTGTTGACGAGGATGTTCTTGCTGCGGCCCTCTTCCGCCAGACAATGCGCCAGCCCGAGGATGCCCAGCTTGGCCGCGCAGTAGTTGGCCTGCCCGAAGTTGCCGTAGATACCCGCCGCCGAAGTGGTCATGATGATGCGGCCGTAGCCCTTCTCGCGCATGATCGGCCAGGCGGCGTGCGAGACGGACATCGATCCCTTCAGGTGCACGCGGTAGACCAGGTCCCAGTCTTCCTGGGTCATTTTCTGAAAACTGATATCGCGCAGGATGCCCGCATTGTTGATGACGATATCGACCGTGCCGAAAGCATCCAGCGCCGTCTGCACAATGGCCATGCCGTTTTCCACGGAATCATAATTCGCAACGGCCTCGCCCCCCGCCGCCCGGATCTCCTCCACCACGGCATCCGCCGCCGCCGAGGATCTGCCGTCGCCGTGACGACCGCCGCCGAGGTCATTGACCACCACTTTTGCACCGCGCGACGCCAGCAGCAAGGCATGCTGGCGGCCAAGGCCGTTACCCGCGCCGGTAACAATGGCAACTCGGCCGTCAAATCGAAGTTCCTGGGACATGGGGGAAACTCCTGTAGAAATTAAGAGGAAGTGAGTACTCGCTAAATCACCACATAGCATCAGGGCGACCGAAGTCGCCCTGAAGTTCACCGCATCAGATGGATCGTGAGATCAGTTCCTTCATGATCTCGTTGGTGCCGCCGTAGATCCGGTTGGCGCGGGTGTCGATGTAGGCGCGGGCGATCGGATACTCCAGCATGAAGCCGTAGCCGCCGTGCAGCTGCACGCACTCGTCCACCACCTTGCTCAGCAGGTCGGACACCCAGTACTTGGCGGCACAGGCCGCTTCCACGCTCAGCTCGCCCTTCAGCACCTGCTCGATGCAGCGGTCGGTGAAGACACGGGCGATCTGGATTTCCGAACGCATTTCCGCCAGCTTGAAGCGGGTGTTCTGGAAGGAAGCCACCGGCTTGCCGAAGGCCTTGCGCTGCTTGACGTATTCCACGGTGGTCGCGAGAGCGCCTTCCGCACCGGCGGCGCACATGATCGCGATCATCATGCGTTCCCAGGCCAGCTCCTTCATCAACATGATGAAGCCCATGCCTTCCATGCCCAGCAGGTTTTCCTTAGGCACGCGCACGTTGTCGAAGAACAGTTCGCAGGTGTCCTGACCGCGCATGCCCACCTTCTTCAGCGGCTTGCCCTTGGTGAAGCCTTCGCTCTTGGCGTCGACAATCAGCAGCGACACCGCACCGGCACCGGCGGACACATCGCCGGTCTTGGCCACGACCACGGCCATGTCGCACAGGTAGCCGTTGGTGATGAAGATCTTGGCGCCGTTCAGCACATAGTGATCGCCGTCCAGCACCGCGCGGGTCTTGATGGCCTGCAGGTCGGAACCGGTGCCCGGCTCGGTCATGGCGATGGCGCTGACCACTTCCCCAGAGGCCATTTTCGGCAGCCATTGCTGCTTCTGGGCTTCGTTACCGAAGTTGTTGACGTAGTTGGCGACGATATCGGAGTGCAGCGAGAAACCGGAAGCGGAATCACCGGCGCGGGCCTGCTCTTCCATCATGATCACGCTGTACAGGCGATCCACACCCGATCCGCCATATTCTTCCGGCATGGTCGGGCACAGCAGGCCCAGCGCACCGGCTTCGTTCCACAGGCTGCGGTCGAGGTGCTGCTGCTCTTCCCACTTTTCATGGAACGGGGCGATCTTCTCTTCGAAGAAGCGACGGGCGGTGGTGCGGAAAGCCTCGTGATCGCTGTTGAACAGGGTGCGCGGAATCATCGGGGCGACGGGTTGGGGGATATGCAGGTTGCTCATCGGGGTCTCCTTCACTTACAATACGGACGTACAATATGTTATTGTTACCGCGTCACGACGCGTGCGTCAAGCCCCGAGCAAGCGGTTGCTTCTGGCCCGAATTGCATAAATTCGACAGGAAACGGCTGATTTTGCTGGACAATCGTCCGGAATCGCTGGGAAAAGACGCGGGAATAATTACAATTACAACCCTGAATTGCGGACACCGGCACCATGACCACAGAAACCCCAGCAACCTCCAAACCCCTGCGACGCACCCAGGCCGAGCGCAGCGAAGCCATGCGCGTGCGCCTGATTGAAGCCACCTTGAAATGCCTGGAAACCGACGGCTATGCCGGCACTACCGTGACCCGCATTGTGGAAACAGCGGAAGTGTCGCGCGGCGCGCCGGTGCACCACTTTCCGTCCAAGGCGGCGCTGATTGCGGCGGCGGCGGAGCATCTGATGCGCCGCATCTATGTGCAGCTGGGCCGTGCGGTCAGCCAGCTGGATGCCTCGGATGACCGGCTGAGTGATCTGATCTTTACGTCGTGGA
>CAZPZK010000155.1:0-7072 GCA_964591095.1 uncultured Moraxellaceae bacterium
ACATCACCGGCCCGAAGGGCGAGCGCGCCGCCTCTTCGTAGCAGGCCGCCATGCCAACCACGCCGATGCCCTGGCCGCCGCGGGACTTGGGCATCTGGAAGGCCCACAGCCCTTCCGCCCGCGCCCGCGCCCGCACCGCCGCCACCACCTCCTCGCGGATGTTTTCGTGGGCATCGAAGACTTCGGGGCGTTTTTCCAGCGGCAGCACGTGCGCCTCGACAAAGGCACGCACCCGCCGGCGGTAGTCATCTATTTCGGGGGAAAGGGTGAAGTCCATGATTCAGGCTCGGATGGGAAGACAAGGCGCCGGACCGAAGCCGGCCTCCGACATTAATACGAAGCCCGCTTCGCATTCAAGTCGCATTGGCCGGCGCCGGCGTCAGGCTCAGGGCGTGTTGATCCACTTGCCGTAGCGGATGCCGCCGTCAAAATCCATGACTTCCTTGCCGCCGGGGGCAAACACCGCCGTGGTGGTGACGGGCGGAAACAGGGCGGGGTTGCCCTTCTCGGGCACCCGGCCCAGCAAGGCCTTCATGCGCGGATCAAACAGCGTCTCGCTGGGCGACACGGCCTCCGCGACATAGCGGATGCTCATGATCAGAGTATTGTTGAGCTTTTGCGGCGACAGGGCTTCCTCGATCCGGTTCAGGCGGACGCTCTTGGCGAAACAGAAGCCGGGACGGTGACGCTGTTCGCCCGAGCCGTCATCCGACTTGGTCTCGCCCGGTGTGCAGGGAAAACTGAAACCGAGCGAACGGTCATGGATATCGGTGTAATACAAGCCCTTGCCCTGGTCGGTCAGGCGATAGGTCACCGACGTGCCGTAGTTGCCGTCGTCATCCGCATAGCTTTCGGTTTCCTTGTCGAGCAGGCCCACCTGATACAGCTCTTCACACTTGCTGCAGGAGCTCAGGTAGCTGGTGACGCATTCCAGTGTCCCGTCGCGGCGGCTGACCCAGTGCGTTCCCTTCTGGCGGGTATTGTAGGGAAAGGGTCCGCCCTCGACGCAAATGCCGCTTTCATCCTCCGCCAGGGCTTTGGACAAGGCCTGCTCGACCACCGGCAACTTGCCGTTGACCGCCTGCTTTTCCATCATGTGCTTGCCGCCCCAGAACATCCCGATCACGATCCCCGTAAAGGCCAAGCGCGAAACCAGTTGCATCATCTCCCTCCCGTTTTCCAGCGTATATCACCTTCGATGGCCGCCGGTGTGTTGCGGGAGGAAGGATAATCCCCGGTGCCGAGCACCCCGTTATTATTGTCACCCCAAGTCTGGAGCTTGCCGTCCTCCGTCAAGGCGACTGCGTTGTTATAGCCGGCCGCGACGGCGATCCAGCGCTGGGTGTTGTCCACCAGGGTTGGCGCATCATGCGACTTGCCGTCCGGAGCGCCGTTCTGTCCCCAGGCCCAAAGCGAGCCGTCGGCCTGGATGCCGTAGGTGGTCTGCGGACCAACCGCCAGCTCCAGCCATTGCATCTCATTGAGACGGCGGATGTCGGTCTCGGCAATCTCGTTTTCACGCTCGCCGGTGCCGAACTCTCCCGAGGAACCGCGGCCAAATCCCCAGAGGTAGTGATCCTCATCCAGCGCCAGCACATGCGAGGCATTTTCACGGCAAAAGACCCGGCTGAAGCGGGTATCCGCCTTGATGGCGGTCAGCGGGATGCGGTCGGGAACCCCTTCCCCCTCCCTCTCATCCCGGCTGAGGATGGTTTTGAAACTGTCCTTGGGCAGGTCGCTGCGCCATAGGCCACCGCGGTTGTCCACCGCGTAGAACATGCCTTGCCCGACACAAATATCGCGCCAATAGAGTCCGCCCTCACCTGCGGGAAACAATCGCGGCACGCCATTTTCACGCAGGACTTCGTCCGACCATTCAAACGCGTCGTCGTACCACACCCACAGTTTGTCGAGATCATCAATCCCGACCCCCAGCCGCCAATGCTCCTCAACCTTGTGCCATTGGCGGTCGCCGAAAACCTGCTGGAAGGGTGTATCCACGGGCGTGGAACCGTCATTCGGCCGCCGGGACTCGCGCAGCGGCCAGCGCCAGAGCCGTTTGCGGCTGTCGATGCCGTAGGCGGCCATATTGCCGATCTGGATATAACGCCAGTCACCGGAGGTCGGAATGGCATGCGGCAGCGACGTCCTCTTGACATCGGGAAGATTGAGCTGGCCCCAGCCGTGGAGACTGCCGATGCGGTCCAGCACCAGCACCTGGTCACGGCCGGCGGCGATGACGCCGGAGAGCGTCTGCACGGCCGGGGTAAAATCTGGCTTGGCGGCGGTGACGCGCGCTGACGGGCGGTGCTGGAAATGCAGCCAGACCAGCACCAGCAGGATCAGGCCGAAGAGATAACTCATTTTGCGCAGCATGGGGGAAAAATCCTTGACCGGCTTGTGTCCTGTCCGGTTTTTGTCCTGTACGGTTTCCGGACCGTGATATGGCGCTCTGTTGTAACCGAATACCCGGCTTAAGGCAATCCGCCCACGCGCGTCACCAGGATCTGGTCGATGCGGTAGTTGTCGATATCGACCACCTCGAACTTGTAGCCCGCGATTTCGATGCTGTCGGTGCGCTTGGGAATCTTTTTCAGCAGATACATCATAAAACCGGCGATGGTCTGGTAATTGTCCTCGTGCGGCAACGCCTCGATGTCCAGCACGCGCTTGACGTCCTCCACCGGCGTCACCCCATCCACCAGCCAGGAACTGTCATCGCGCTTGACGATCAGCTCCTCGATGAAGGAACTGACCAAATCGCCCATCAGGGTCTTCATGACATCGTTGAGGGTGACAATGCCCACCACCAGCGCATATTCATTGAGGATCAGCGCCAGATCCTGATTCGTTACCTTGAAGCGCTCCAGCAACTCCGACAAGGTCAGCGAGTCGGGAATGGCCAGGATGTTCTTCACCACCAGTTCGCGGTTGAGGGAAATCGCCTGCTGGTTCAGGGTGCGCTTCAGGATATCCTTCGACTCCACGAAGCCCACCACCGCATCGATATGGTCATCGCAGACCAGGAATTTGGAATGCGGGTGGTCCGAAATCTTCGCCTTCAACTGCTGATCATCATCCTGCAAGCGCAGGAACACCACGCTGTCGCGGGGCGTCATGGCAAAGGTCACGGTGCGGGTATCCAGTTCGAACACATTCTCGATCAGGTGCTGCTCCTGCTTGTGCAGCGCGCCGGAGGCGGTGCCCGCGTCCACCATCGCCGAGACATCATCAAAGGTAATGCGGTCCTCGCGCGTGATCTGGACGCCCAGCAACCGGAACAGGCCGCTGGCGATGCCGTCGTACATCAAGACCACCGGCTTCAACACCGTCAGGCAGAAACCGATCGGCTTCACCACCAGCACCGCCACCTGTTCCGGCCAGGTCATCGCCAACCGCTTGGGCATCAGATCGGCAAACAGGATGAACAGCGAGGTCACCAGCAGGAAGGACAGGATGAAGGCCGCCCGGTCGATCCAGGCTTCGGCGCCGAACAGGCCGTGCAGCAGCGCCGCCAAATGCGGCGACAGCGCCTGCTCGCCGACAATGCCGCCCATGATGGCGATGGCGTTGAGCGCCACCTGCACCACCGTGAAAAAGATGCCCGGCTGCTCCTGCAGCATCAGCACCCGCTGCGCGCGCGCATCCCCGGCCTCGACCATCTGCTGCAGGCGGATGCGGCGGGCGGACGCCAGGCCGATTTCGGCAAAGGAAAAGAAGGCGCTGACCACAATCAGCGAGGCGATGACCAGCAGGTTCTGGAAGAGGCTCATGGGAGCATGCAACGCCGGGGCGTTATCCTCGGTTTCGGACGTCCGGTTACTATACGCCGCCCGTATGACAGCTGCAAAAAAGCAAAGGGCGGGATTGCCGCCCCGCCCTTCGCCGGATCATCCCGCGACGGCGGAATTACTCGTAGCGCACTTCCGCGATCTCGTACTCCACCTGACCGGCGGGCGTCTGGATCACCACGGTATCGCCCTCTTCCTTGCCGATCAGACCGCGCGCGATCGGCGAATTCACCGAAATCTTGCCGATCTTGAGGTCAGCCTCGTCATCGCCGACGATCTGGTAGGTCTTGGTTTCCCCGGTCGCGACATTTTCGATGTCCACCGTGACGCCGAAGATCACCTTGCCGGTTTGCGGCATCTTGGCGATATCAATGATCTGGGCATTGGACAGCTTGCCCTCGATTTCCTGGATGCGGCCTTCGGCAAAGCTCTGCTGCTCGCGGGCGGCGTGATACTCGGCGTTCTCCTTGAGATCGCCGTGGGCGCGCGCCTCGGCAATCGCCGCCGTGATGCGCGGACGCACCACGTTCTTGAGGTTGTCCAGTTCCTTGCGCAGGGCTTCCGCCCCGCCCACGGTCATCGGTACGCGTACCATGTTATGCCATCTCCTGATGAAGGTCCTGCAGGCGGCGCACCGACAGGTCGGGGCCGGACTTCAGCGCCTGGCAGACCGCATTGGCGCCGCTGATGGTGGTGGTGTAATACACCTTGCCCTGCAAGGCGCTGCGGCGGATCGAGAACGAATCCTGCTGCGCCTGCTTGCCTTCGGTGGTGTTGATGATCAGGCTGATTTCGCCGTTCTTCAACATGTCGACAATGTGCGGGCGGCCTTCCGTTACCTTGTTGACGCGACGGCACGGCACGCCGGCCTCTTCCAGCACGCGCTGCGATCCGCCGGTGGCCACCAACTCGAACCCCAGTTCGATCAGGTCGCGGCCGATCTGCGGCAGCAGCGTCTTGTCGGAATCGCGCACCGAGATGAAGGCGCGCCCGCCGGCGGGCAGCTTCTCGTTGGAACCGAGCACCGCCTTGTGGAAGGCTTCGCCAAAGGTGGCGCCCACGCCCATCACTTCGCCGGTGGACTTCATTTCCGGCGACAGGATCGGGTCGACGCCGGGGAACTTGGCGAAGGGGAACACCGCTTCCTTGACGCTGTAGTACGGCGGGATGATTTCCTTCTGGAAGTCCTGGCTGGCCAGCGTCTGACCGGCCATGCAACGGGCGGCGACCTTCGCCAGCGACGCGCCGATGCACTTCGAGACGAAGGGCACGGTGCGCGAAGCGCGCGGATTCACTTCCAGCACATAGACTTCATTGGCCTTGACCGCGAACTGCACGTTCATCAGGCCGACCACACCCAGCTCCAGCGCCATGGCGACGGTCTGCGCGCGCATCACGTTCTGGACATCCTCGCCCAGCGCATACGGGGGCAGCGAGCAGGCGGAGTCGCCGGAGTGGATGCCGGCCTGTTCGATGTGCTGCATGATGCCGCCAATCACCACTTCCTGACCATCGGACACGCAGTCGACGTCCACTTCGATGGCGTCATCAAGGAAACGGTCCAGCAGCACCGGGGAGTCGTTGGAGACCTGCACGGCGGTGCGCATGTAGTGACGCAGTTCGTCTTCGTTGAAGACGATTTCCATGGCGCGTCCGCCCAGCACGTAGGACGGGCGCACCACCAGCGGATAGCCGATCTCGGCGGCCAGTCGCACGCCATCTTCGGCATTGCGGGCGGTGCGGTTGGGGGGTTGCTTCAGGTTCAGGCGTTCCACCATCTGCTGGAAGCGCTCGCGGTCTTCGGCGCGGTCGATGGCGTCCGGGCTGGTGCCGATGATCGGCACGCCGGCGGCTTCCAGGTCGCGCGCCAGCTTCAGCGGCGTCTGGCCGCCGTACTGCACGATCACGCCCTTCGGCTTCTCGACACGGACGATTTCCAGCACGTCTTCCAGCGTCACCGGCTCGAAGAACAGGCGGTCGGAGGTGTCATAGTCGGTGGACACGGTTTCCGGATTGCAGTTGACCATGATCGTTTCATAGCCGTCTTCGCGCATGGCGAGGGCGGCATGGACGCAGCAATAGTCGAACTCAATGCCTTGGCCGATGCGGTTAGGACCGCCGCCCAGCACCATGATCTTGTCGCGGCTGCTCGGGTTGGCTTCGCACTCTTCCTCGTAGGTGGAGTACATGTAGGCGGTGCCGGTGGCGAATTCGGCAGCGCAGGTGTCGACGCGCTTGTAGACCGGGTAGACGCCCAGCTCCCAGCGCTTCTTGCGCAGCTGTTTTTCGCGTACGCCCAGCAGGGCGGCCAGGCGGCTGTCGGCGAAGCCCTTACGCTTCAATTGCCACAACACGTCGCGGGTGCAACCGGCGAAGCCGAGCTGCTTGACCTTGTCCTCGGCCTTGATGATGTCCTCGATCTGCACCAGGAACCAGCGGTCAACGGCGGTGTATTCATACACCTGCTCGACACTGAGGCCCATGCGGAAGGCGTCGCCGATGTACCAGATACGCTCGGGGCCGGGATTCTTGAGCTCATGACGCAGCTTGTCGATGGCGTCTTTCTGGCCGGGCTGGATCTTCGGGTTGAAGCCGTCGGAACCGACTTCCAGACCACGCAGCGCCTTCTGCACCGACTCCTGGAAGGTGCGGCCGATGGCCATCACTTCACCCACCGACTTCATCTGGGTGGTCAGGCGGGCGTCGGCCTGCGGGAATTTCTCGAAATTGAAACGGGGAATCTTGGTGACGACATAGTCGATCGACGGTTCGAACGAGGCCGGGGTCTTGCCACCGGTGATGTCGTTCTTCAGTTCGTCCAGCGTGTAACCGACGGCCAGCTTGGCGGCAACCTTGGCGATCGGGAAGCCGGTGGCCTTGGAGGCCAGCGCCGACGAACGCGACACGCGCGGGTTCATCTCGATCACCACCATGCGGCCGGTGGTCGGGCTGATGCCGAACTGGACGTTGGAACCGCCGGTCTCGACGCCGATCTCGCGCAACACCGCGATGCTGGCGTTGCGCATGATCTGGTATTCCTTGTCGGTCAGGGTCTGCGCCGGAGCGACGGTGATGGAGTCGCCGGTATGCACGCCCATGGCGTCGAAGTTTTCGATGGAGCAGACGATGATGCAGTTGTCGTTCTTGTCGCGAACGACTTCCATCTCGTATTCCTTCCAGCCGATCAGCGATTCGTCGATCAGCAGTTCCTTGGTGGGCGACAGGTCGAAACCGCGCTCGCAGATTTCCACGAATTCTTCGCGGTTGTAGGCGATGCCGCC
>CAZPZK010000156.1:0-7021 GCA_964591095.1 uncultured Moraxellaceae bacterium
GGCTGACTCCGATAGAATACCGTAAGAAAAAGCAGGCCTGAACGGCCGCCGAACCTTCGTATTCCAACAAGAGCGGGCTGTAGAGGCCCTTTGCCATTTCAGGAAGCACCATGGCGCGTTATAAAACCTTCCAGTTCCTCAGCCGGGGAGTCTCCCTGCATGCCCAGAAGTGGTGGCCGGATAGCGGCTATCCCAAGGCGGTCGTGCTGTGTGTCCATAGCTGGAGTTCGCACTCCGGACGTTTCAGCGGGCTGGCGGAATATCTGAGCCGATCCGGTTATGCGGTTTATGCCTTTGACTTTACCGGGCATGGTCATTCGGAAGGGCAGCGCGCCCACATTGACGATTTTGATCACTGGGTCGCCGACCTGACCAATTATATTGAAGTGGTGCATAACGAACTGCGTAGCGTGCCCTTGTTCCTGTTGGGCGCGGGGGTGGGCGGACTGGCGGTCGCGACGTATCTCAGCACGCACCACAACGACGTGGACGGGGCGGTATTCAATGCCTGTGCCTTGGCCGAAGGCAAGGACATCACCCCGTTTCACCGCTGGCTGGCTTGGGTGCTGGGCAGCATCGTCCCCCGGCTTCCGGTGACCCGGATCACTTTTCCGCAGCAGATGACCCGGGATCCGGCGGAGTTGGCGGGGCTGACACAGGATCCCTTGATGTGGTTTGGCAAGATGACGGCGGGGACCGGCAAACAGCTGATTTTTGCCACGGCCCGTATTGCCAAGAACCTGGGCAATATCCAGTTGCCGTTTCTGGTTCAGCAGGGCATGGCGGACACCCTGGTGGCGCCGGCTTGCGGTGAGGCGATTTACCATCAGGGCTCCGGCATTGACAAGACATTGAAGGAGTATCCCGGGGCCTTGCATGATTTGCTGCATGAGGGGATCCGTGAGTCCGTCTTTGAGGATATCCGCGTCTGGCTGGACGGGCGGGGGGCTAAGCGGTGGTAAGGGCGGCGGCGTATGGCGGCTTGTTGATCCTGCCTTGCCTCGCCCAGGCGGATCTATACAAGTGCGCCCGTCCTGACGGTTCGGTGTCCTATCAAGGCGCGCCCTGTGAAGGCCGGGAGCGGGTGCTGGACCGTCGCGTCGATGCACCGCGCCCGCCCCCCGAGCCGGTCACGGCCGGTCAGCCGCCCGGTCCGGAGACGATGCTGGCGCGAACACGCATCATGGAGGGCATGCTGGTAGCGCAAAGCGTCAAACTGCAAATCGCGGAATTTTACATGACCAACGGTCGCCTGCCGTCCACCAACGCCATGCTCGGTCTGCCGCCGGCAAGGGACTATGTCCGCAATGCCATGACGGGGCTGGAGGTGATGACGGGGGGCGCCATCGTCATGCGTTTCAACGGACAGTCAGGGGTGGAAGGCGGTGAATTGCGGTTGAAGCCCGATGTTTCCAAACCGCACATGGGCATCGCCTGGCAATGCACGACACCCAGTTTCCGTGATATTGCGGCCTGGGCGCCGGATTGCCGGTATACCGGACGACCCTGACTCCTTAGCGGGATCAGGGCGTCGGGAAGATTTACTTCAGTTCCGCCGAACTCTTGTTCAGCAAGCGCCGCGCAATGATCAGCAACTGGATCTGCTGCGTGCCTTCGAAGATGTCGAGGATCTTCGAGTCGCGCGCCCACTTCTCCAGCAGTTCATCTTCCAGATAACCCGCCGCTCCGCACAGTTCCACGCACTTCAGCGTCAGTTCATTGCCGACACGACCGGCCTTCGCCTTTGCCATCGACGCTTCCTTGGAATTGGGGATCTTGTTGTCCGCCATCCACGCCGCCTTCAGCGTCAGCAGCTTCGCCGCTTCCCATTCGGCCTCCAGCCGGTTCAGCGTCGCTTCGGCGTGACTCGCGGTCAGCATCGGCTTGCTGTAGTTGGGGGAGAGATGATCCTTCAGCAGTTCGCGGGTGCGGTCCAGCGAGGCGCGCGCCACGCCCAGCGCCATCGCCGCCACCAGCGGCCGGGTGTTGTCGAAGGTCTGCATTACGCCCGCGAAACCCTTCTGCACATCCACTTCCGGCGAACCCAGCAGATTGGCGGCCGGGACGCGGCAGTCGGTGAAGGTGATAGCGGCGGTGTCGGACGCCTTGATGCCCAGCTTCTTCTCCAGGCGCGTGACCTGCATGCCCGGCGTGCCGTGCTTGACCACGAAGGACTTGATCGCAGCGCGGCCGATGTTCTTGTCCAGCGTCGCCCAGACCACCACGCTGTCGGCGCGCGCGCCGGAGGTGACGTAGATCTTCTCGCCGTTGAGGATGTAATCATCGCCGTCCTTGGTGGCGGTGGTGCGGATGGCGGCGGAGTCGGAACCGCAGCCCGGCTCGGTGATGGCCATGGCCGCCCAGGTGCCCTTGAAGCGTTCCAGCTGTTCCTCGTTGGCGACGGCGGCAATGGCGGCGTTGCCCAGACCTTGGCGCGGCATGGCCAGCAGCAGGCCGCAGTCGCCCCAGCACATTTCAATCACGCCCAGCACGGTGGACAGGTTGGCGCCGTTCTTGATTTCGCCGGTGTTGTCCTTGGCGCCGCCCCCGGTGGCGCTGGTGGCCCCGGCGCTGCCCGGCGCGCCTTCGTTCATGCCGTCCAGCAGCGAGGCCAGCATGTCCAGTTCCTTGGGATAGGAGTGTTCGGCCTTGTCATACTTGCGCGACACCGGACGCAGCACGTTCAGCGCGACCTGATGGGCCTGTTCCACCAGCATGTTGAATTTCTTCGGACTTTCGAGATACATGGTCAATTCCCCCAATCAGATGTGCAGGCCGCTGTGCATGACGCCCAGCAAACGCAGGTCGCGATACCAGCGTTCCACCGGATGCTCCTTGGTGAAGCCGTGGCCACCCAGCAGTTGCACGCTGTCGGTGCCGATCTTCATCGCCTTTTCGGCGCACAGGGCGCGCGCCAGATAAGCTTCGCGGTGGAAGGGCTTGCCCTGTTCGGCCAGTGCGCAGGCGCGCCAGGTCATCAGGCGCATGGCTTCGGTTTCAATGCCGATGTCGGCCACCATGAAGGCGACGGCCTGACGGTGGCTGATCGGTTCGCCGAAGGCGATGCGGTCGTTGCAGTAGTCGATGACATAGTCCAGCGCAGCCTGCGCCGTGCCGACGGCCAGCGCGCACCAGGCCAGCGAGCCCAGATCCAAAAATGTCTGGTAGTCGAAGCTGTCCGCCGGAATGCGGTTGGCGGCGGCCACCTGCACGTTCTCCAGCTTCAGGTTGTGGGTCGCGGCAGCCTTCAGACCCATGCCCTGCAAGGCGCGCAGGCTGAGACCGGGCGTGCCGCCCTCGACGATGAACAGGCCCACGCCGCTGCCGGTGTCGGCGGCGACCAGGAACAGCTCCGCGTCAGCGGCGTTGAGCACAATCGCCTTTTCGCCGTTCAGCACATAGCCGTTGCCGTTGCTGCGGGCGGTGGTGGACAGTTTCATAGGGTCGAACAGCGGCGCGGCTTCGGTCACGGCCAGCGCCGCTTCGGGCGGGTTTTCCCCGGCGAAGGCGGGCAGGTAGCGCTGCTGCTGGTCGGCGCTGCCCCAGCGCGTCAGGGCATTGGCAACGCTGACGGCGCTGAACAGCGAGGCGGCGATGGAGAAATCCCCATAGCCGAGGTCTTCCAGCGCCAGCATCTGCGTGGTGACGGTCTGTTCACCGGCCATGCCGCCCATGGCTTCGGGCACGGCGTAGAACACCAGACCCAGGTCCTTGGCCTGCGCCTTCAGTTCGGCGGGAACGGCCCCGGCGGCGTCGGCGTCATGCGCGGCGGGACGGATGACTTCGCGGGCGAAGGCGGAGAGGCTGTCGCGCACCATTTGTTGTTCGTCGGACAGCGACAGGTCAAAGACACCGCGCTCGGCGGTGGAGGCCAGGCGCACGGCCTTGCCGCCGCCGCTCTTGCCGCCGCCGAACTGGCGGGCGGCGGCGGTCATGATCTGGAAGCCGGTCTTGCTGCCCTTGTAGAGAAATTTTTCCATCGGCTTGCGCAGGCCGAATTTATCGGGCCAGTCGCTGCTGGCGATCTGGGTGAGGATGGCCAGGCCGAAGCCCTGGGCCTGTCCGGCAAAGCTTTGTGCCATTGCGGATTCTCCGTGGTTTTATGGAACGACCCGGTGATCCTGACAGAGGGGCGGCGGGTGCGTCATTTACTTTGCTGACTTCATTTTCGGGAGGGAAAGTCAATGAGGGGCGGTGGTGCCGTCCATGCCTGTCGCACGCATGGAAGAATTCGCCAAGGTAACCACGCGCGCCTTTGAAACAGGAGATCTGGCGCGCGGCCGGGCCTATCTGGCATTCATGGCGCAACGCCTGAACAAAGACAACCCCGTGGAGTATGAATATATTGATGTTTACTATGCGGAAAACCTTTTTTGGCCGCATGGCAGTGAAGCGGCGCGTCTCGGTTGGCCGTGGGTGCCGGAAAACCTGAAGGGGCTGTTTCTGGAATTTCATCGCAAGCCGCCGCTTTAGCTCCCACAGTATCGACCGACAGATCACCCCTGCCCGGAAAAAGCGTCTGCCCATTCGCCCCCTCGTCAGGGTATGATTCCGCCACTTTTTCCCCAATTGACCCTTGTCATGAACGGACTACTGCAACTCTGCGCCCGGATCGACGCGTTCAGCCGTCTGACCGGCCGCCTTATCGCCTGGCTGGTGCTGGCGACGGTGCTGATTTCCGTCGCCACCGCCGTCGGCCGCAAGCTGGGCATGGGCAACAACGGCTGGCTGGAAATCCAGTGGTATCTGTTCTCCGCCGTTTTTCTGCTCGGTGCCGCCCATGCATTGGAGCAGGATCAGCATGTGCGCGTGGATGTGCTGGCCAAGCGCTGGTCGCCGCGGGTGCGCGCCGGGATTGATCTGCTCGGACATCTGGTGTTTCTGCTGCCGCTGATTCTGGTGCTGACCTGGCTGGGCTGGACTGATTTCCGTCAGGCGTGGGTGTCTGGCGAAATGTCCGCCGATGCCGGGGGGCTGATCCGTTGGCCGGTCAAGCTGCTGATTCCGCTGGGCTTCGGCCTGTTGGCCCTGCAAGTCCTGAGCGAGGTTGGCAAGCGGCTGGCTGTGCTGGTGCGGGGGGAGGCGTCATGAGCGGCGAACTGGGCTGGCTGGCCCCGCTGATGTTCGGCACCCTGTTCCTGTTGCTGCTGACCGGCTACCCCGTGGCGTTTGTGCTGGGAGCGGTCGGGTTGATTTTCGGGGTGATCGGTTATGGGATGGGGGTCATTCCTCCGGAGTTGATGCAGGCGGTGCCGGAGCGGCTGTTCGGCATCATGCGCAACGACACCCTGCTCAGCATACCCTTCTTTACGCTGATGGGCCTGATCCTGGAACGCAGTGGCCTGGCCGAGGACTTGCTGGAAACCGTGGGCCGCCTGTTCGGCCGAGTGCGCGGCGGGCTGGCCTTTGCGGTGATTCTGGTCGGGGCGTTGCTGGCGGCGACGACCGGTGTGGTCGCCGCCAGCGTCATGGCGATGGGCCTGATTTCCTTGCCGATCATGTTGCGGCAAGGCTATTCGCCCGCCCTTTCCAGCGGGGTGATCATGGCGTCCGGCACGCTGGCGCAGATCATCCCGCCGTCGCTGGTGCTGATCGTGCTGGGCGACACCCTGAGCGTTCCGGTGGGCGACATGTATCTGGGGGCCATGCTCCCCAGCCTGATCCTCACTGCCGGCTTTGCCGGGTTTATTGCATTGATGGCGCTGCTGAAGCCGCAATGGCTGCCGCCGCTGGAGAAGGTGGAAAAAGTCACCGCGCGGCAGGTGTTGTCGGCGCTGGTGCCGCCGCTGGCGCTGATCTTTCTGGTACTGGGCACCATCTTCATCGGGCTGGCCACACCCACGGAAGCGGGGGCGATGGGGGCCGGCGGTGCACTGGCGCTGGCGCTGGCGAAGCGCCGACTGTCGCTGGACCTGCTGCGGCAGTCGCTGCAAAGCACGGCGACCCTGACCACCTTCGTCATGTTCATCCTGATCGGTTCCAGCCTGTTCAGCCTGACCTTCCGCGCGCTGAACGGCGATCTGTGGGTGGAGCATCTGTTTGACCAGTTGCCGGGCGGGGTGATCGGATTCCTGCTGGTGGTCAACCTGCTGATTTTTGTGCTGGGCATGTTCCTCGATTTCTTCGAGATCGTGTTCATTGTCGTGCCGCTGTTGGTGCCGGTGCTGCACAAGCTGGGCATTGATCCGGTGTGGTTCGGCGTGCTGATCGCCATGAACCTGCAAACCTCCTTCCTGACGCCGCCCTTCGGCTTTTCGCTGTTCTACCTGCGCAGTGTTGCTCCCAAGGAAGTGACCACCGGCCATCTCTACCGGGGGGCGGTGCCGTTCATCCTGTTGCAGTTGCTGATGGTGGCGGTGTTGATCGCCTGGCCGCAACTGGTGCGCCACGAGTCGGCGGAAGAGGCGGGCGTGATCAGCGCCGTGGGCGATTTGTCCGCCGCGTCCGGGCAGGGGGCCAGCGCCGACGAGGCGATCCGACTGATGCAGGACATTGCGCGGGAAATGAGGGAATCGAAATGAGTGAGAACAACATGCAACGCCGTGATCTGGTCAAGAATCTGGCTGCACTGGGCGCCGCCTCCATGGCTCCCGTTGCGGTGGCCGCGCCCGCCGTGGTGACTCAGGCCAGCGTGCAATGGCGGCTGGTGTCCAGCTACCCCAAGAGCCTGGACACCATCTATGGGGCGGCCGAGGTGCTGGCGAAGCGCGTGGCCGAGCTGACGGACGGCAAGTTCCAGATTCGTGTTTTTGCCGCCGGGGATCTGGTGCCGGGCTTGCAGGTGATGGACGCCGTCGGTAACGGCACCGTCGAGTGCGGCCATTCCGCCAGCTACTACTACGTCGGCAAGACCAAGGCGCTGGCCTTTGATTGCGCGGTGCCGTTCGGCCTCACCGCCCGCCAGCAGAATGCCTGGTATGCGCAGGGCGGCGGCCGCGAGCTGATGAGCGAGATCTTCCGGCCCTACCACATCATTCCCTTCGCGGGCGGCAACACCGGCGCGCAGATGGGCGGCTGGTTC
>CAZPZK010000157.1:0-6981 GCA_964591095.1 uncultured Moraxellaceae bacterium
TCCCGGCGGCAGGCTGCCCGGTTCGTAGGCGCCCGCCGGGTCGGTGAGCACCAGGCAGGAATCGTCTTCGCGCAGGACGGGACAAGCGATGGGCAGCGCCAGCGGCGGCAGGCCGAGGCGCTCGATCTCCTGTTCCGCCAGCCAGCGGTTGGCCCACGAGGGCTGGTGAAGCACGTAGCACACCGGCTTGTCGGGGTCGAAACGGACTTCCGCCAGCGGCAACGGGTCGAGGCGGGCCTCGGTCCACGACGCCATCAGCGTGCGTCCGCTGCGGCCCGCCGCGCGGGTGATCGTTTCCAGCCAGTGCGGTTTGCTCACGTCCGCCTCCTTTGATATCGGGTCAAGCACCGATCATGGACCGCGCCATTGCTTGGTTTCAACCCTGATACCGGTTTCCCCCCTCCTTCTCCCCCTCCCAAAACCCGGCGGCGCCCACTTGACGGCGGATGACTTTCATCCAATAATGTGATCATTGATCATGTTATGCACCAGCGTCAGGGATTACCGCATGGCTCCTCCTACTCATTCCCCCGAAAGCCGCCGTTGTTATCTGGCCATTGACCTCGGCACCTCCGGCTGCAAGACCGCCGTGGTGACGCTGGACGGGCGGGTGCTGGGCTTCGCCTTCCGCGCGGTGGACACGCAGATGCTGGAGGGCGGTGGCGCGGAGCAGCGGCCCGCCGACTGGTGGCAAGCGCTGCTCAACAGCGCCGCCGAGGTGCTGCACGACACCGGCATCGACCGCCGCGCCATCGCCGCCGTCGCCTGTTCCAGCCAGGGCGAGGGCACCATTCCCGTCGATCGCGACGGGCAGCCGCTGTGCAACGCGCTGCTGTGGATGGACATGCGCGGCGAGGCGGCGGTGCAGCGCCTGGCGGGCGGCGGGCGGTTGCCGAAAGTGGCGGGCTACGATCCGGTAAAACTGTGGCGCTGGATCCGGCTGACCGGCGGCGCGCCCGCGTTGTCGGGCAAGGACCCGGTGGGTCACATCGCCTGGCTGCGCGCGTCACGGCCGGAAATTTACGCCCGCACCGACAAATTCCTCAATGTGCCCGATTACCTCAACCTGCGCCTGACCGGCCGCGCCGCCGCGCCGCACGATTCCGCGCTGACCAGCTGGGCCACCGACAACCGCGACCCCGACCGCATCGACTACCACCCCGCCCTGCTCCGTCAGATCGGGGTGGAACGTCGCCTGCTGCCCGAGATCGTCCGACCCACCGAGGTGATCGGTCCGCTGCTGCCCGACGTGGCGGCGCGCCTGGGCCTGCGGCCGGAAACCCCGGTGGTGGCCGGTTCGGTCGACAACTCGGCCGCCGCGCTGGGCTCTGGGGCGGTGGGCGACGGCGCACTGCATCTCTACGCGGGCACCTCGTCGTGGCTGGGCGCGCACGTGCCGTTCAAGAAGACCGATGTCTTTCGCCACATTGCCTCGGTGCCGGGCGCGCTGCCGGGACGCTACCTGATGATGGCGATGCAGTCGGCGGCCGGTTCCAACCTCAGCTTCCTGCGCGACCGCCTGCTGTTCATCAAGGATGGCATCCTGCGCGAGGACACCCAGCCCGCCGCCTACCGGGCGCTGGACGACGTGGCCGACACCGTGCCCGCCGGGGCGCGCGGCCTGCTGTACCTGCCGTGGCTAGTGGGCGAACGCAGCCCGGTGGATGATCCGCACCTGCGCGGGTCGCTGCTGAACATGTCGCTGGCGCACCAGCGCGCCGACATGGTCCGCGCCTTCCTGGAAGGCGTGGCCTTCAACACCCGCTGGATGCTGGAGCCGGTCGGCCGCTTCCTGGGACAAAGCCCGCAACGGCTGACCATCGTCGGCGGCGGTGGCCAGTCCGACGTCTGGTGCCGCATCTTTGCCGATGTGCTGGGGCTGGAAGTGCTGCAGCCGGAACAGCCGATCCAGGCCAATGCCCGGGGAGCCGCCTTCCTCGCCGCGATGGGGATTGGCGACATCACCGCCACCGATATTCCCGGTCTGGTACGCATCCGCCGCGTCTTCGAACCACAACCGCAAACCCGCGCGGTCTACGCCCAAGGCTATGACGGCTTCAAGGCGGCCTACCGCGCCCTCTCCCCCTTCTACCGCCGACTTTCCTGGGAAACCCCGTCATGAACCTGCACGACACCGCCCGCGAAACCCTGCTGAAGGCCGCGCTCGCCCTGGCCGACCGCGGCTTCCTGGCCGGCGTGGGCGGCAACCTGGCCCTGCGTATCGACGCCGACACCTTCGCGGTGACTCCGTCCGCCACCGATTACTACAGCATGACGCCCGACGACATCTGCGTGCTGCGCCTCGACACCCTCGCCGTGCTGGCGGGCAACCGGCCGCCCTCGGTGGAAAGCGGCCTGCACGCCCGCATTCTGCGCCGTCGTCCCGACTGTCGGGCCAGCGTCCATACCCACCAGCCGGTGGCCAGCGCCTACAGCCTGCTGCACCGGCCGCTGCCGGTGCCGGCGCGCTGGCAGCCGCAACTGGGCAAGACGGTGCCGGTCTGCGGCTATGCCCCGTCCGGCACCGGCTGGCTGGCCTGGCGCGCCGCCGCGCAGTGCGGCGGCCGCACCCGCGCGCTGCTGATGGCCAACCACGGCGTCCTCGGCCTTGGCCGCGACCTCGCCGACGCCAGCGAGGTGGTCATCGCGCTGGAGCAGGCCGCCACCGACTGGTTCGACCGGACGCTGGCCACCGCCCGCACGCCGCACCGCCACGCCGTCCTCACCGCCCTGCACACCTTCAGTCCTTTCCCGGAGTCCACGACATGACCACCCCCGCGCCCGGCCTGCATTCTGCTCCCGCCGGTATTTCCCGCTGGCCCGACGTCGAGGAGGTCAACGCCCGCCTCAAGGCGCTGGTCAGCCAACCACTGCGTCCGATCCGCCCCGAACACATGAAGAAGGTGCTGGCCTGGTTTGATGAACGCTGCGCCGGTTCGAAGGCGCTGGCCGAGCGCGCCAGGGCGGTGATCCCCGGCGGCGTGCAGCACAACCTCGCCTTCAACTACCCCTTTCCGCTGGCCATCCGCGAAGCGCGCGGCGCGCACCTGAGCGACATCGACGGCAACCGCTACATCGACTTCCTGCAGGCGGGCGGTCCGACGCTGCTCGGTTCCAACGATCCGGTAGTACTGGAAAAAGTGCAGCAAACCCTGCGCGACTGCGGCCCGGTCACCGGCCTGCTGCACGAGTACGAGGTGAAGCTGGCGGAGCTGGTCTGCCGTCATGTGCCGTCGGTGGAACAGTTCCGCATGCTCGGCTCCGGCACCGAGGGCGTGATGGCGGCGATCCGGCTGGCGCGCGCCTGCACCGGCCGCAAGTTCGTGATCAAGATCGGCGGGGCCTACCACGGCTGGAGCGACCAGATGGTCTACGGCATGCGCATTCCCGGCACCGGCCGCCTGGAAGCGATCGGCATCCCGCGCGGGGCGACGACCTACACCCAGGAAAGCTTTCCCAACAACCTGGACGCCATCCGCCTGCGCCTGCAACTGAACCGCCTGCGCGGCGGCACGGCGGCGATCATTGTCGAACCGCTGGGCCCGGAAAGCGGCACCCGCCCGTCCACCCCGGAATTCAACCGCCAGCTGCGCCGCCTCTGCGACGAATTCGGCGCGCTGCTGATCTTTGACGAAGTGGTCAGCGGCTTCCGCGCCGGCATGGCCGGGGCGCAGGGCTATTTCAACATCCGGCCCGACCTGACGGTGTTCGGCAAGTGCCTGACCGGCGGCTACCCGATGGCGGGCGGCATCGGCGGGCGCAAGGACATCATGCAGCTGCTGGCGGGCGGCATCGGCGGCAATGCCGGCAAGCGCGCCATGGTCGGCGGCACGCTCAGCGCCAACCCGCTGTCCTGCGTGGCGGGCTATTACGCGCTGCTGGAAATGGAAAAGCGCGACGCCGCCGTGCTGGCGGGCCGCGCCGGCGACCGCCTCTGCGACGGCCTGAAGGACATCATCACCCGCCTGAAGCTGCCTTATGTCGCCTACAACCAGGGCTCGGTGGTGCACCTGCAAACTTCCGGCGTGCTGCTGCTGAACGCGCGCAATCCGCTGCACCTGCTGCGCGAGGTGAAGCCGCGCAAGCACATGATGGAAGAGATGGGCGCGGCCTACATGGCGCACGGACTGGTGACGCTGGCGGGCAGCCGCCTCTACACCAGCCTTGCCGATACCGATGAGGTGATCGACGAGGCGCTGAACCGCTTCGAAGACGTGTTCAAGCTGGTGTAAGGCCATGAATGACTTGCCGCGATTCACCGGGATGCTGCAAGCCGCTGTTCAGCGCTTGCAGGACAAGGACTTCATCCACCAGGCGCGCGACACGGTGTCTCTGCGGTTGCCGGGAGAGGACGCCATGCTGCTGTGGCGGGAGCACGGCCCGGTCGTGCTCCCGCTGACCGGCGCCGAACCGGGCGTCGCCGCCGTGCACGCCGCCTGCTACCGCCAGCGCCCGGATGCCGGGGCGGTGGCGCTGCTCAGCCCGGCCTGGAGCCTGCTGCTGCACCAGAGCGGCCGTCCGCCCGTCACCCTGTTCGATGAACAGGCGCGGCACCTCGGCCGGCCGTGGCGGCCGTGGCAAACGCTGCCCGACAAGCTGCTGACCGGCGGCAACGCCGGGGAACTGGACGGCCAGTTGCTGGTGCTGGGCGTCACGCCGCGCCGCATGCTGTTCAACGCCGAGCTGTATGAAAAATGCGCCAAGGCCGCCGTGCTGGCCAACACCACCCGCCATCCGGTGCACCGCCTGCCGTGGTGGGTCTGCCGCATCGCCGCCGGACGCCTGCGCGCCGACCAGGCGCGGGCGGCGGCCAGCCATCGCGCCGGGCGCGAAGCCGAAGAACTGCAGGCCTACTGAGCCCGGAGCCCGCCGCCTTCGCGGCGCTGGCCCTGCTGGCACTGGCCATCGCCGGGCCCGCTTCCCGCCGGACCGTTCCGGCCGCTTCGCCGCTGCCGGACCGCTGACGGTCCGCCTCTCCCACCCCGAGGACATAACATGAAGAAAAAGCCTTGCCTCCCGACCCTGACCGCGCTGGCGGCCGCCCTCGCCGCCGCCCCGGCGCTGGCCTCCGAATCCGGCAGCGACAACATCGGCCCCGGCGCCGACGGCTTCTTCGTCGCGCCGCTGGACGCAGACAGCCTGCCCGCGCACCTGTTCGCCTTCAGCATCTACACCAACCGCTACACCGCCGATGAATTCGGCGCGCTGCCCGGCTTCGACGCCAAGGTCACCGCCATCGTGCCGCGCATTGATTATCTGAGCCCGGTGAAGGTGCTGGGCGGACGGCTGGGGGTTTACGTCAACCTGCCGCAGATCAAGCAGGAAGTGACCATCGCCGGTTTCGGGGTGCAGGACGAGGAAAGCGGTCAGGGCGACATCACCGTCGCCCCGGCCATTCTGTGGGGCAAGGGCAAAAACCTGAGCATCGCGGCGGCGCTGGAAATCACCAAGCCCACCGGCGCTTACGATGTGGCGCGGCTGGCCAACACCAGCACCAACTACACCACCTACAAGCCGGTGATTCCGGTCACCTGGCAACCGACCGACAAGCTGGAAGTGTCCGGCAAGTTCACCTACAGCATCAACCAGACCAACCCCGATACCGATTACCGCTCCGGGCGCATTGCCCATGTGGACTACTCGCTCAGCTATCAGGCGCTCAGCCACCTGCATGTGGGGGTGAACGGCTATTTCCTGAAGCAGCTGTCGGATGACACCGTGAGCGGCGTCGAGATCGGCAATCGCGGCCAGGCCTCGGCCATCGGCCCGGCGCTGCATTTCACCTTCCTGAAATACGCCAGCGCCGAGTTGCGCTGGGAAAAGGAATTCGGCGTCGAGAACCGACCAAAGGGGACGAATGTCTGGGCGAAGGTCTCGGTGCCCTGGGGCTGGTGAGCCGGGTTCAGCGCACCACCGGCACGCGGATCTCGCAACGGATCTCCCCGGTTGCCGGGTTGAACGATCCTTCGGCGGGCATGTACTCGTAAGGCGGCGACCCGGCATGGCGGTAGCCGCTGCCGGGCAGCCATTCCTCCAGCAGGGCATGCCAGGCCGCGCCCAGGGCCGAAGGCGGACCGCTGAAATCCAGCACCGCGTACAGGCCGCCGGGCAGTTGCGTCAGCAAAGCCTCGCCGGTGGGCACATAGCCGCGCGGCGCTTCCACCCCGGCATCATAACGGCAGCGCTCCGGCGGCGTCAGGCCGGGATGGTCGAGGCTGACGCCGTAGCGCGCCCGCCCCAGCAGGCCTTCGCGTTCCAGCCAGGCCGCCACCGTCTGCCGCCAGAACGGCTCGATACCCGGACCGTAAGGTCCGATGTAGCGCAAACAGGCCACCGTCACCGGCGGCAATTCCCTCAGTTCGATATTCATCACACTTTCCCGACGAACGGCGGCGGTCGCCCCTTGCAACCGCCCGGCCCCAGCCTCATTTCCTGTTGAATACCACAGCCGTTGCCGCCGAGGAAGCGCCGGTCATCGCCCGGCCCGCCACCCATGAAAATCCGTCCCGTCCTGATTGTCTTCCTGTCCCTGCTGGTGCTGGTGCACGGCTATGTCGGCCTGCGCCTGCTGCCGTGGCTACCGTTGCCGCTGGCGGTGCTCGGTGGTGTCTGGCTGGCGGTGTCCTGCCTGCTGATGCCGATGGTGCCGCGCTTCTGGCGCACGCATCACCCGCTGCTGGCCTGGGTCTCCACGCTGTCGATGGGCCTGTTTTCCTGGTTCTTCGTGCTGACGCTGCTGCGCGATGTCGGCCTGGGCCTGTGGGGCATGCTGGGCGGGGAAGCCTCGGACCGCATCACCGCCCTGACCGCGCAGGGCGTCACCGGGGCGGCGCTGCTGGCCACCCTGCTCGGCCTGTTCCTGGCCCGCCGAACCGCCCCGGTCAAGGACGTGGACATTCCCCTGCCCGACCTGCCGCCCGCGCTGGACGGCTTCACCATTGTCCAGCTCAGTGACATCCATGTCGGCCCCACCATCAAGGG
>CAZPZK010000158.1:0-6945 GCA_964591095.1 uncultured Moraxellaceae bacterium
GCCCAGCCGCCTGCTTGACGCCGGATTCCACTTCCGCTACCCGTCCCTGCGGCAGGCGCTGGAAGCTGAACTGGGCGCCGGCGGCCCCTGATCCTCGCGGCCGCGCCGCCAAAACGGCGCGGATGGCAATTCTTTCGGCGATATGGCGGCGATGACGCCGCGCGGGACATGACGACCATCCCCCCGCTGCGCTATTCTATCCGACTTTATTTTTCAGCCCATCAGACATCCGCCACGGCCATGCACGAACAGTACTCCCCGCACGACATCGAACCCCAAGCCCAGTCCGACTGGAACCGCCGTCAGGCCTTTGCCGCCGTGGACGGCAGCGACAAGCCCAAATACTACTGCCTGTCGATGTTCCCCTACCCGTCCGGCAAGCTGCACATGGGTCACGTGCGCAACTACACCATCGGCGACGTGCTGTCCCGCTTCAAGCGCATGCAAGGCTTCAACGTGCTGCAACCGATGGGTTGGGACGCCTTCGGCCTGCCCGCCGAGAACGCGGCGATGAAGAACAACGTCGCCCCGGCCGCCTGGACCTACAGCAACATCGACTACATGAAGCAGCAGCTGAAGTCGCTGGGGCTGGCCATCGACTGGTCGCGTGAAGTCACCACCTGCAAGCCGGACTACTACCGCTGGGAACAGTGGCTGTTCACCCGCCTCTACAAGAAAGGCGTCATCTACAAGAAGAGCGGCGTCGTCAACTGGGACCCGGTGGACAACACCGTCCTCGCCAACGAGCAGGTCATCGACGGCAAGGGCTGGCGCTCCGGCGCGGTGGTCGAGAAGCGAGAAATCCCGATGTACTACTTCGGCATCACCCAGTATGCCGAGCAGCTGCTGAACGACCTCGACCAGCTGGACGGCTGGCCGGAACAGGTCAAGACCATGCAGCGCAACTGGATCGGCAAGAGCTACGGCGCGGATATCGTTTTTGACTACGACGAAGCCAGCATCGGCCAGGCGGGTCAGCTGAAGGTCTATTCCACCCGTCCCGACACGCTGATGGGCGCAACTTACGTCGCCGTGGCCGCCGAGCATCCGCTGGCCACCCTCGCCGCCGCCAACAATCCGGCGCTGCAGGACTTCATCCATGAGTGCAAGTCCGGCTCGGTCGCCGAGGCCGATGTCGCCACCATGGAAAAGAAAGGAATGGCCACCGGCCAGTTCGTCATCCACCCGCTGACCGGCGGCAAGCTGCCGGTATTCGTGGCCAATTATGTGCTGTGGGGTTATGGCGAAGGCGCGGTGATGGCGGTTCCGGCGCATGATGAGCGCGACTTCGAGTTTGCTCACAAGTACAGCCTGCCGATCCAGCAGGTTTATGCGCTGGCGGATGGCTCCTCGGCCTTCGACCTAAACGCGTGGCACGACTGGTACGCCAACAAGGACGACAGCGTGCGCACCGTCAACAGCGGCGCCTACGACGGCAAGGGCTTCACCGCCGCCTTCGACGCCATTGTCGCTGACCTCGAATCCAAGGGCCATGGCGCGCGCAAGACCCAGTTCCGCCTGCGCGACTGGGGCATTTCCCGCCAGCGCTACTGGGGCTGCCCGATTCCCATCATCTACTGCGATAGCTGCGGCGACGTGCCGGTGCCGGACGAGCAACTGCCGGTGGTGTTGCCTGAAGACGTGGTGCCGGACGGCGGCGCGTCCCCGTTGAAGCGAATCGACGCCTTCGTCAATTGCGCCTGCCCGACCTGCGGCAAGCCCGCGCGTCGTGAAACCGACACCATGGACACCTTCGTCGAGTCCAGCTGGTACTACGCCCGCTATGCCTCGCCGCAATGCGACACCGGCATGGTGGACAAGAGCGCCGCCCAGCAGTGGCTGCCGGTGGACCAGTACATCGGCGGCATCGAGCACGCGATTTTGCACCTGCTCTACGCCCGCTTCTTCCACAAGCTGATGCGCGATGAAGGATTGGTTCAGGGCGACGAACCCTTCACCCGCCTGCTGACTCAAGGCATGGTCATTGCCGAAACCTATTACCGCGACCTGGGGGAAGGCAAGAAGGATTGGATCAACCCCGCCGACGTCACCCTGACCAAGGATGACAAGGGCCGCATCCTCTCCGCCGTGCTGACGGCCGACGGCCTGCCCGTGGAAATCGGCGGCATGGAAAAGATGTCAAAATCGAAGAACAACGGCGTCGATCCGCAAGCGCTGATCGATCAGTTCGGCGCGGACACCTCCCGCCTGTTCATGATGTTCGCCGCTCCGCCCGACCAATCGCTGGAATGGTCCGATGCCGGGGTGGAAGGCGCGCACCGCTTCCTGAAGCGGTTGTGGAAAGCCGTGCATACCCACGTGCAGAAAGGCGCAGCTCCCGCCCTGAACGCCGCCGAACTGGATGACAGCAGCCGCGACCTGCGCCGCAAGACGCACGAGACCATCGCCAAGATCACCGACGACTATGCGCGCCGCCTGACCTTCAATACCGCTGTCGCCGCCGTCATGGAATTGCTGAACAGCATCCAGAAGTTTGAAGCCGCCGACGGGCAGGCGCTGGCGGTGGAGCGCGAATCGCTGGAAACCGCCGTGCTGCTGCTGGCCCCGATCGTGCCGCACATCACCCATGCGCTGTGGCAGGCGCTGGGACATGAGGATGTCGTCAACGCCGCCTGGCCGTCGGTCGACGCCAACGCCCTCGTCCGCAACACGCTGGAACTGGTGGTGCAGGTCAACGGCAAGCTGCGCGGCAAGATCCAGGCCGCCGCTGACGCCGACAACGCCACGATTGAGCAACTGGCGCTGGCCAATCCGGATGTGCAGCGCTTCCTCAACGGCCAGACGCCGAAGAAAGTGATTGTGGTAAAAGGCAAGCTGGTCAGCGTGGTCGTCTGACATGACGGCCCTGCGCTCCCTGGGACTGATGCTGCTGGCGCTGACGCTGAGCGCCTGCGGCTTCCACCTGCGCGGCAGCTATGACATTCCGCCGGAACTCCTGCAGCTCAACCTGCGGGTGAACCCCGCCAGCAACCTCTCCGCCCCGTTGAGCAACGCCTTGCAAACCGCCGGTGTCCAACTGGGGTCGGGGCGGTACAGCCTCATCGTCACCCGCGAAAAACTAAACAAGCAGACCACTAACACCGATAGTCGCGCCAAGGTTGCCGAGTACACCCTGATCTATGATCTCAGCTACCACATCACCGACGCGGACGGCGAAAAGGTGGGCGACGAGCAGAAGCTGACCCTGCGCCGCAGCTACCAATACGACACCACCACCATTGTCGGTAAAAGCGAAGAAGAGGAAACCCTGATCCGCGAGCTCTATACGGACGCCGCCCAGCAGATCCTGCGTCAGATCAGCTTCTTCAGGCCCGTCGGGCAGACATCGGCCGCGCCATGAAGTGCGATGCCCGCGCCCTGCCCCGGCAGCTCAAGACCCTGCGACCGGTCTATGTCATTCACGGCGATGAGCCCCTGCTGGCCCAGGAGTCGCTGGATGCCCTGCGCGCCGCCGCCCGCAAGCAGGGATTCAGCGAGCGCGACCGCCACGATGTCGGCAAGGCGGATGAGTGGGATATGGCGCTGCGCAGTTGCGACACCCTGTCCCTGTTTGCCGAACGCAAGATCCTGGAACTGCATGCCGCCGGCAAGCCGGACGCCGCCGCCGCCAAGGCGCTGGAAGCCTTCCTCAAGAATCCGCCCGAGGATATCTTGTTGCTGATCGTGCTGCCGCGCCTGGATGCCGCCGCGCAAAAGGCCGGCTGGTTCAACCGTTGTGAAGCTCTCGGCCTCACGGTCAGTTGCCAACCGCTCGGCAGTGACGAACATCGCGGCTGGCTACAGGAACGCTTGCGCCAGCAGCAACTGGCGCTGACGGAGGAGGCGGTCGGCTGGCTGGCCGGACAGACCGAGGGCAACCTGCTGGCCGCCGCGCAAGAAGTGCTCAAGCTGCACATGCTTTACGGGCCTGGAGAACTGGACCTGTCCCGCGTACAAGCTGCCGTCGGCGACAGCGCCCGTTACACCCTCTTCGACCTGACCGATAGCGCGATGGCAGGCGACGCCGCCCGGACCGCCCGCATCCTTTACAGCCTGAAGGGCGAAGGGCTGGCGGAGAGCCTGCTGCTCTGGACCCTCGCCCGCGAAATCCGCGCGCTGCTTGCGCTGGCGGAAGCCAAGGAACAGGGCACGCCGCCCGGCCAATTGTTCCAGTCCCTGGGGATTTGGCCCAAGCGTCAGCCGTTGGTCAACGACGCCTTGCGGCGATTGCCGCTGGCCACGCTGAAACGCCTGAATAGTGAGCTTCTGGATGCGGATCTCGCCATCAAGGGCCAAAGCGGGGATACCGCGTGGGATATACTGCTACGCCTCAGTCTTGATCTGGCGGGAGTACGCCTGTTTGACGCCCCTTACTGATGCGGATTACCGGCAGCTGACGCGGCGGGTCTTTCTGGATATTGCCGTCGACACCCTGGGCAACCTTATGCTGGGGCTGGGACTTTATCTGGTCTTCAGCTCCCAGGCCCTGAGCCTCCCGGAGTGGAGCCGTTCACCGGAGGTCAAGGCGGCCCTCATCGCCACGGGCCTGCTCAACCTGCGTTACCTGCCGGTGCGCCTGCGGCGCCTGCAACAATGGCAACGCGAGCGTCAGCAACGCCGCCAACCCTGAAACCGGCAACCGCCTTGCCATTCGCCGTCATCTGGTGAATCATGGCGCCAGTCCCCTTACAACCCGAACCCCCGAACATGACGACCGACGCCAAGGACACCTCCAGCATTTCCTTCACCGCCCATTACACCGGCTTTGTCTGGTACCGCTTCGGCTTGTCGCATCCGGCTTTCGCCACCCGTCAGGGCTGCAGCTATTTTCAGGCCCTGCGCCCGCTGGAGGTTGCCGCCCGCCGCGTCATCGGCTCCGATATCAAGACCACACTGCTGCAACGGCACCATCTGATTGACCGCGAGCTGGAACAACTGATCCGGTCCCATCCCGACCTCCAGATCGTGGAACTGGCCTGCGGCCTGTCGCCGCGCGGCTGGCGCATGCACCGGCATTATCCGCATGTCACCTATATCGAAGCCGATCTGCAAGGTATGGCGGCCCGCAAGCATGACCTGCTGGCAAAACTGGACTCCCTGGATGGACGGCACCGGGTCCAGGTCTGCAATATCCTGATCGAGGACTCTCCGGAAAGCCTGGAATCCCTGTTGATCCGCGAACTGGATCGTCACCGGCCGGTAGTGGTCATTACGGAAGGTCTGGTCAATTACTTCCGGCTGGAGGAAATCCGCGGCTTCTGGACACGGCTGGCGAATGCACTGAAAGCCTTTCCCGAAGGGCATTACCTGACCGACATTTATCCGCAGGTCACGCACCACCGCTTCTTCCACTGGATCCGGCTGGCCAACAACACGCTCCGGATGTCCTCGCGCAGTCATTTCACCATGCATTTCGAGCAACCAGGGGAAGCGGCACTCTGTTTCCGGGAGAGCGGCTTTGATGCCGTAACGGTGCTGGATCCTGATCAGGACGAGATCGCCGGAATGCCGAAGGCGCGCGGAGGCGCACTGGTGTGGGTGATCCGGGCGGAAATCTGAAGGAGCCGCCGCTTAATCGGCGGCGCCAGATGCTCAGGTGGCGCCGACAGGGCGGACGCCGGCATGAGGCATGGCAGTGCAGTACGCGGGGTTGTCGAGCAACTTCTTGAGCTCCTCGGCGATGGCGAAGCTGCCATGCAGGAAGAAACAGCGCAGCCAGCCTTCACCCTGGTCGATGACCATCGTCTCGATGCGCAAGGGCGAATCCGGCAAGCACAGGATAAGGTCCAGATTGTGCTCGCGCACATAGACCAGCGGATGCTCATGCCGCAACAAGCAACCGAAAAAGTTGAAATCCGCGATCTCCACCTGCGCGTCGATCTGCGGCATGCCGTCCACATGCGAAAAGCTGACCACCTGCGCCTGCGGATTGTGCGGCCGGTATCGCAACTCGCCGCGCCGGTCCATGCCCAGGCATTCCTCCCGTGTCAAGGTGCGGATGCCCGGCACCTTGCCGACATCCTCGCCACGCAGAAAGGCGCTGAACATCGCCACGGACTCATCGCGCTTTTCGAGTTGCGGCACATGGTCCGCCCCCTCCACCAGCGCGAAGGTGGCATTGGGACAGCGCGCGGCATAGAGCGCGTTCTCATAGGGCAGGGTAAAACTGTCATAGTCGCCGGTCGCTACCAGCGTCTGGCAGACCGGATAGCCCAACACCTCCTCCACCGCCAGCAGGCGGTTGGCGTTGATGCGGTAGCGCGCCTGTTCATTCTCGGAGAAGTTCTTCATCTGGCGATGGAAAAGGCGGCGGGTAATGTCGCTGATACCGGTTTCGTTCAGGCGGGCATGGTTGACCAGATACAGCACCACCGCCTGGCCAAACTCATCCATCCGGCCGTCATCAAGCACCTGCAGCGACATTTCCAGCAACATGCGCCAGGACTTGCGCGGCCGGGTCAGCGTTCCGGTCAGGATCAGGCGGTCAATCCGGTCAGGGTGCTTGAAGGCATAGGTTCCGGCCACCACCGATCCCAGTGACAGCCCCATCACCGACACCTTGCCCAGCCCCTCGTGTTCCACCCACTGGAACAGCAGGTCGGCCAGATCTTCCAGCCCCAGCTCCGGCGCCAGCTGCGAATTGTTGCCCAGCGAGGGCAAATCAATCAGGATGACCGGGAGGACCTTCAGCACTTCCTCCACGCAATACTTGTAGGAATTGAAATTCTGGAAGGCGCCGCCCAGTACGATCAGCGGCAGATCGGTGCTTCCTTCCGGCCCCTCGAAGGCAAGGTAATCGACCCGCCAACGTCCTATCATCGTGACCCGAGGCTCCTGCTTCAGGGATTGACGATGATAGCTTTCAAAAACCGGCATGCAAACCTCGGGAGTTCTTATGGGCCAAAGGGCCTGTTCTGGAGTTCGTGTTATGTCACGATGCTACAA
>CAZPZK010000159.1:0-6915 GCA_964591095.1 uncultured Moraxellaceae bacterium
ACTCTCCTCACCCCGTCACCCGCCGCCACACCGCCCGCCCGACAAAGCGCAGTTGCGTGCACGTATCAAAACGCTTCAGGTTGGTGGCGACAATACCCTTGGTAAACCGCGTGCGCTTCGAATAGTCCACGCGCACATCCACCACCACCGGCTTGCCCTGCGCCGCCAGCTTCATCGCCTCGTCCAGCACCGGGCCGATATCGCCGTTGCCCGCCATCAGCAAGTATTCGCAGCCCGTGGCCTGCGCCACGCCCGCGAAATCGACCGCGCCCAGCACCGAGCACACCTTGCGGTTATAGGGAATTTCCTGCGCCTGTGAAATCTGCGACAGCTCGCCGTCGTTGAACACGAACTGCACCACGCCCAGTTCGTTGGAGGCCGCCGTCACCAGCTCCATGCAGGTCATCAGGAAAGCGCCGTCACCAACGATGCCCACTACCTGCCGCTCCGGGTGCGCCAGCTTGGCGCCGATGGTGGCGGGCACGCAGTAGCCCATGCAGTTGAAGTCGCTGGGCGACAGGAAATGGCGGCTGCGATGCACCGGCAGCAGTTCGGCGGTGAGGAAGGTATGGTTGCCGTCATCGGCGATCACGATGGCGTCATCGGCCAGCACATGCCGCAGGCGGCTGAAGAAGCGCGCCGGATTGACGCGGTGGCCGGAGTCATGGCCGAACCATTCGTCGTGATAGGCCTGCTTGTCGCGCTGCAATTGCGCTTGCAAGGCGGAACCATCCACGACGCTGCGGAATCCGGCCACCTGCAACGCATCGCGCAAGGCCGCGACCACTGTCCGCGCATCGCCGGGCAATTTCACCTTCGCCGGGTAATTGGCGTCGAAGACCTGGGGGTTGATGTCGATGTGGATCAGGTTTTCCGGCACCTTCAGGCCATAGCTGCCGGTGGGGATCTCGGCGAAACGGGTGCCGATGGCGATCAGGCAGTCGCAGTCCTGAAAGGCGTGGGCGGCGGCGGGCACCGCGTGCGGGCCGAAGGAAAAACCGGCGAACAGCGGATGGTTGCCGGGGAACACCGACAGGCCCTGCAAGGTGGTGGAGACCGGCGCGTTCAGCTGCTCGGCCAGCGCCGTCAGTTGCTCCTCGCAGAAACGCGCGCCCCAGCCGGCGAAGATGCCGGGGCGCTTGGCGCGCTTCAGCAGTTCCACGGCGGACGACACCTGCGCCAAGACCTCCGGCGGCAGCGACGGCGCGGCGGCGCGGTGAAAAACAGGCAACTCGCCCTCTACTTCCCCGGCGAAGGCGGCGATGTTCAGCGGCATTTCCATATAGACCGGCCCCGGCTCGCCGTCATAGGCAATGCGCACCGCCTCGAACAGCGTCGGCACCACGTCCTGATGCCGCAGGATGCGGAACTGCGCCTTGGTGATCGGCTTCATCAGCGCGCTCTGGTCGATGTCGTGCAACTGGTAGCGGTGGCCGGAGTCGGTGCGGATGCCGCCGGAAATCACCAGCATCGGGATGCCGTCGAGGAAGGCCTCGGCAATGCCGCTGGCGGCGTGCGTCAGCCCGGCGGCGGGCACCACCAGCAACGTGCCGGGGGCGTCGGTGGTGCGGCTGATGGCGTCGGCCATGAACGCGCCGCCGCCCTCGTGCGTCACCAGCACCGGCGTGATGTGCGCGCTGGCGTTGAGTTCGTCATACAGCTCGGTGGTGTGCACGCCGGGAATGCCGAAGGTGAAACGGACCCCGACCTGTTCGAGGGCGTAGCGCAGCAGTTGGGCGCCGGTTTTTCGCATGATGAGGTTTCCTCTGTTTTGTCCGTCGCTGATTCTTTCCCTCCTGTGCAACAGGGGGGCGACCCGCAGGGGTCGGGGGGTCAGGGCAGACCGCCAAACAGGCCGTCATGCCAAGCCGTGTTCAGGCCGCTGCCCGCACCCCCCCTGCCGCCTTCGCGGCTCCCCCCTGTTGCACAGGAGGGTATGGTTCTTTTTGTTCAGGCCAGCGCCCGCGCCGCCTGCCGCGCCGTCAGGATGCAGCCGGAGAGGAAGGTGCCTTCCAGCGAGCGGATACCGCTGATGCCGCCGCCACCGAAACCGCTGCATTCCCCCACCGCGTACAGCCCCGGCAGGGGTTCGCCGCGCGTGTCCAGCACCCGCGACGACAGGTCGGTTTCGATGCCGCCCATGCTCTTGCGCGACAGCAGCATGACGCGGATCGCCACCAGCGGCAAGGCGCTGTCGTCGAGGATTTTCTGGAATTTCAGCGTGCGCGCCTTGTCGCCGCGATACTGGCGCAACTGGGCGATACGGCGCAGCTGGTCATCGTCGTGAAAGGTCGGACCGCGTTCGATCTGGGCGTCGTAGGGGTCGATGCCGGAACGCAGGTTGGCCGCCGTCACCTTGTCGCCGCCCGCCACCGCGTTCATCTTCGCCGCCAGTTCCTCCAGCGTCGGGGCGATGACCACATCCGGGCACTGACCGGCCAGCAATTCGTACTGTTCATGGTTGCCGAGCAGGATTTCCTTCACCAGCCGCAGCAGGTCGCGCTGGCAGAAAGCGGGGTTGATGTGCGAGCCGGAAATGGCCATTTCCTTGAGCACGATGCGCTGGTTCATGACCAGCCAGCCGTACTGGTCGGGCTGGTTGCCCAGGCGGCGGCAAAGGCGGTGGGTATCGAAGCCGCTGATCATCGGGTCGGGGCCGATGCGGCGGCCCGCGCTGTCCAGCCACAACGCCGAGCGCGGCGGAATCAGCGACAGGCCGTGATCGGGAAACTGCGGCTGCGGATGGCGGATGCCGGTGGCGTAGTTCCACATCTGCCCCAGCCGCACCACCCGGCCGTCGAAGCGGGTGACCACGTCGTGCAGGTGGCCGTCACCGTCGGGATGCGCGCCGTTGAGCAGCAGCGCGGGCGGCGGGCCGTAGCGCTCGCGGTCCCAGACCTGACGCACCCGTTGCAGGTTGCCGTTGATGCCGCCGCTGGCCACCACTGTCGCCCCGGCGGTGAGGGTGAAAGGGACATCCCCGGCCCGGCCGCGCACGCCGCTGATGCGGCCTTGGTCGGTGAGGAAGTCTTCAACGTAATGCCCGCAGCGCAGGTCGAGCTTGTCACGATGGGGATGGTTTTCCAGGGCGCGGATCAGCGTTTGCGTCAGGTGCAGGCCGGTGCCCCACAGCACGTGGTAGCGCGGCAGCGAATTCAGCGCGCGGTGATCGCCGCGTTCCACCCAGTGCACCACCGGGAAATAATGGACGCCATGGCCGCGCACCCAGTCATGGACGTCCGGGACGCAGCGCTCGACATAGGTATCGGCCCATCGTTTCGGCCAGTGGTCGTCGGGGCCGAATTCGGCGGCGCGATACCAGTCGTCGCGGAACAGTTCGGGGGAATCGTGGATGCCGTTGAGCCGTTGCAGGCCGGTGCCGCCGAACAGCATGCCGCCGAAGGCCTCGTTCGCCAGCCCGCCGAGGCGCTCGCGCGGGGCGCGCTCCAGCAAGGTGACGCGACGGCCTTGGTCCAGCAGCTCCAGCGCCGTGGTGATGCCGGCAATGCCGCCGCCGGCGATGACGATCTCGGTTTCCAGCGCGGCGGACATGACGAACCTCCGGGTTCAGGATGGGGGCGGTGTCCCCCGGACATGAACGGATGGTGCGCTTGCCCGGCCGGGACGGTCTGTCGGGTAAGTGACAATCGCGGGGAATTCCATAATTTTTGTGGGTGATTAGGCCACCGCCTGCTTCCCCTCCCCCAGCACATCCCGGATTTCCGCAAACAGCGCATCGGCCACGCTCTCCTGGCATTCCTCGCCATAACGCTTGCGCACGCCAAAATCGCTCAGGGTCAGGTGCACATCCGGCTTCAGGCCATGCTGCGCCAGGCAGCCCTTCACGCAATGCAGCGGGCAACCGTCCAGCGCCACGATCAGCCGTCCCGACTTCGCCTTGTTGACCAGCGCGGGCACATGGCCGCCGACCCCGGCGATGCAGGACATTTCCGCCAGACAGGCGCGGTCCAGCCGCAGCGCCAGCGAATTGGCCAGCTGCGCGACGTTGGAGCAGCCGGAACAGGAATACACCAGGGGCAGGTGATGCTCGGTCATGACAGCCTCCGCAACCGTCCGGGACAGGGACGTTCGACCTGCCAGTCTGCCGCGCCGCGCGCCGACCGCCCTTGACCGCCGTCAACCCGCGCTAAACTCGCCGGCGAATTAGCCACACAAAAAATATGGTCTATAGTGAACATACGGGGGCCGGACGCGGACACTCCCCGCCTGATGGCGGGGCCGACAGGCCTTCCGGCGGATACCGGCGGCGCGGAACGCGTGTTAAAAAATGAGCAATCCGCCGGGGGACGGCAGGCGCGGCAAGGGCTTGACGGCGATCAAGTTGCCGCACCGCCACCTTCGCTACAGTGAACCGGCCTCCCGCAAAACAACAACGACGGCTTCAGGAGCAAACACCATGACCACACCCGCCATCCGCCTTGGTCCCAGCACGCTGCGCAAGCGCAACGGCGACACCGCGTCCTTCGACCTGCGCAAAATTGAACGCGCCATCACCGCCGCCGGGGAAGGCATTGACGAATTCGGCCCGGCCATGGCCTGGATGCTGGCGCACGCGGTCGAGGTCTATCTGGCCGACCTGAAACAGCTGGACACCGCGCACGTGCAGGACATGGTGGAACAGCAATTGATGGAAGCGGGCTATTTCCGCACCGCCCGCGCCTTCATCCTGCAACGCGAACGGCGGCGGGTGGAACGGCTGGCCGCCGGGCTCTGACCCCGGTTTTTTCCGGAGCGGCGGCCGTCAACGGCGCGGCGCGCCCGGCAGCCCCAGTTCCCGCCAGTAGGCATCCACCTTGCGCACCACTTCCGGCGAGCGGCTGATCGGCCGCCCCCAGTCGCGCTCCGTTTCCCCCGGCCACTTGTTGGTGGCGTCAAAGCCCATCTTCGACCCCAGTCCCGCCACCGGCGAGGCGAAATCCAGATAATCGATCGGCGTGCCGGTCACGCTCAGGGTGTCGCGCACCGGGTCCATGCGCGTGGTCATCGCCCAGATCACATCGTCCCAGCTGCGCACGTTGATATCAGCGTCGGTGACGATCAGGAATTTGGTGTAGGTGAACTGGCGCAGGAAGGACCAGATGCCCATCATCACCCGCCGCGCGTGGCCCGCGTACTGCTTGCGGATGCTGATGATCGCCAGCCGGTAGGAACAGCCCTCCGGCGGCAGCCAGAAATCGACAATCTCCGGGAACTGCTGTTGCAGCAGCGGCACCAGCAGCTCGTTCATCGCCGCGCCCAGCACCGAGGGCTCGTCGGGCGGCCGGCCGGTGTAGGTGCTGTGGTAGATCGCGTCGCGGCGCAACGTCATGCGCTCGACGGTGAACACCGGAAACTTGGCGACCTCGTTGTAATAACCGGTGTGATCGCCGTAGGGGCCTTCGTCGGCCAGATCGTCGGGATAGATGAAGCCTTCCAGCACGATCTCGGCATGGGCGGGCACTTGCAGGTCGTGGGTCAGGCAGTCGGTGAGCACGGTCTTGCCGCCGCGCAGCAGCCCGGCGAAGGCGAATTCCGACATCGTGTCCGGGATCGGCGTCACCGCCGCCAGCATCGTCGCCGGGTCGGCCCCGATCGCCACCGCCACCGGGAAGGGCTTGCCGGGGTGGCGCGCCTGCCAGGCCTGATAATCCAGCGCCCCGCCGCGATGCGACAGCCAGCGCATGATCAGCCGGTTACGCCCCAGCAACTGCATGCGGTAGATGCCGACATTCAACCGCGACTTCTCCGGCCCGCGCGTGATCACCAGCGGCCAGGTCACCAGCGGCGCGGCGTCATCCGGCCAGCAGGTCTGGATCGGCAGCAGGTTCAGATCGACCTGATCGCCCGTCAGCACCCGCTCTTGGCAGGGCGCGCGCCCGGTCTGCTTCGGCGACATGTTCAGCACCTGCTTCACCATCGGCAAATGGCTGAACAGGCTGGCCGCGTCGTTCACCTGCTGCGGGTCCTTCAGCTTCGCCAGCGCCTCGCCCAGCCCGCGCAGGGCGGCCGGACTTTCCAGCCCCAGCCCCCAGGCAATGCGCTGCGGCGTGCCGAACAGGTTGGCCAGCACCGGCAGCGCGTAGCCCTTCGGTTTCTCGAACAGCAGCGCCGGACCGTGCGCGCGCAGCACGCGATCGGCAATCTCGGTCATTTCCAGATGCGGGTCGATCTCGCGGGTAATGCGGCGCAGTTCGCCGCGCTGTTCGAGGAAGGTGAGGAATTGACGGAGGTCGTGGAATTTCATGGTGCTGACAGCCCTAATCACATCAATAAATCCGGAGCCCCGTCCATGCCCCACCGCCTCACCCTCGCCCTCACCGGCGCCTCCGGCATGCCCTACGCCCTCGGCCTGCTGAAGTCGCTGGTAGCCCGCCGCCAGGCGGTGACACTGCTGCTGTCCGACACCGCTCGTGAGGTACTGCGGCTGGAACACGATCTGGTGATTCCAGCCGATCTCGCCGCTGCCGAGGCCCGCTTCCGCGAGTTATCCGGCGACCGCGACGGTTTGATCCGCCTCTACGCCAATCACGACTGGAACTGCGCCGCCGCGTCCGGCTCCGGCGCACCGCGCCGCATGATCATCTGCCCGTGCAGCATGGGCACGCTGGCGGCGGTGGCCACCGGCCTCAGCAACAACCTGATCGAACGCGCCGCCGACGTGGCGATCAAGGAAGGCCACCGGCTGGTGCTGTTGCCGCGTGAGATGCCGTTTTCCGCGATCCACCTGCAACACATGCTGACGCTGGCGAAGCTGGGCGTGACGGTGATGCCGCCCTGCCCCGGTTTTTATCACCGGCCGACGGATATCGACGGGCTGGTGGGGTTTGTGGTGGACCGGGTGTTGAAGCAGGTGGGGCTGGAGGGGGATGGGACACCTTGGGGTCGCTGATGTCTTTCCCTCCTACGCAGTAGGGG
>CAZPZK010000160.1:0-6909 GCA_964591095.1 uncultured Moraxellaceae bacterium
GTTGAACCTCTTTGTCAACAGCATCGCCAGCGGCCCGATCCAGGAAATCGATGGCACCGCCGTCTTCATGACCGGCAGCCATCAGTATGTGCCGCACGCGCTGCTACACAATATGAAACACAATAAAATCCTGCACAGCCGCAACATCCTCTTGACTTTGAAGACCAAAGATATTCCCTTTGTCAGTGAGCATCACCGCCTTAAAGTTGAGCAGATTTCACATAATTTCTGGTTGATTACCGGCGAATACGGCTTCAAGGAACAGCCGGACGTACCGGCGCTGCTGCAGAATTGCAGCGCGTTCGGACTGGACTTTGACATGATGGACACCAGTTTCTTCCTGTCGCGGGAACGCCTGATTCCCAGGGTGGAAGGCGGCATGGCGCCCTGGCGGGAAATGCTGTTTGTGGCAATGTCGCGGAATGCGGCATCGGCCACGGATTTTTTCCAGATCCCCACCAACCGCGTTGTGGAACTGGGCACCCAGATCGAACTTTAGGAATGGCTCTTGGCCTCGGCGCGCTCCACCGGATCGCGCCTTCACTTAACCGAATGATTTGGTTAACGCAGGGAAAGAAAACGGATAAGCCGCATAAACACATAGCAAAAACGAATAAAAAGGAGCCATCATGGCGACGTCCCAGAAAAACTTCACCAAGATCGGGATTTTTTACGACGGTAATTTCTTCCTGCATGTCAGTAATTATTACCAGTACTACCATGCGCGAAAGTCCCGCATCAGCATTTCCGGCCTGCATGACTTCATCCGTCACCGGGTGGCCATGGAGGAAAACACCGATGTCCGCTACTGCCATATTGTCGATGCCCACTATTTTCGCGGCCGCCTGCGCGCGCAGGATGCCGAACAACGCGACCTGCTGCTGAAGGAGCGCCTGTTTGACGAGGTGCTGATGCGGGAAGGGGTCACCACCCATTACCTGCCGCTGGGTCCCGATGGCGAAAAGGGCATTGATGTCTGGCTGGCGCTGGAAGCCTATGAACTGTCCATCTACAAGCAGTTTGATGTGTTGGTGCTGGTCGCTTGCGATGGCGACTTCCGTCCGCTGCTGCGCAAGCTCAATACCATCAACACCCGCGTCATGCTGCTGGCCTGGGACTTTGAATATACCGACCGCAACAACCTGCAGAAGCTGACCCGGACCGCGCAGGTGCTGCTGGACGAGGCGACGTATCCGATCCTGATGCACCAGATTATTGACGACCGCTCGCTACGCAATGACGCGCAAATCAACAGTCTCTTCCTCTACCCCAAGGAAGAGCAGTCCGTCTACAGCAACTTCGCCTTCAATGGCGGCGCGCCGCACAATCACCACCATCACGCGCCGGCCGTTGCGACTCCGTCGACGCCCCATATCGACATCCGCACCGAGGGCGTGATCCAGAGCCTTAAGGAAGGCGGCTTCGGCTTCATTACGCCGGACGACAACATGGACAATGTCTTTTTCCACTTCAGCGAGGTCAAAAACCGCAGTTTTGCCTCCTTGCATGTCGGGGATCGCGTCAGCTTCCTGCTCGGACGGAATGACAAGGGTTATTGCGCCACCCAGATTCAGGTGATCACCCCCGAACCTACCCTCAACTCGCCGTTTGTCCCTTACGAAGACAGCGTGGAGGAATAATGCCGGCCTTGAAGGGGCGAGACCCCTCCCCCTTCGTCGGTACAGTTTCTTTTGACCGGATACCCCTATAAAATACAGGGAGTTATCTGCCGGACACCCTCATGAACAACGCCCTGGTCTTTGATCCCGAACTGCTGCAGCGCTATGACCTCTCCGGCCCGCGCTATACCTCCTATCCCACCGCCGTCCAGTTTCATGAAGGGTTTGCCGAAGACGAATACCGGCAAGCGGTCGCCGCCTCCAATGCAGCCGCCCGCCCGCTGTCGCTGTATGTCCATCTGCCGTTTTGCGGCACGGTCTGCTATTACTGCGCCTGCAACAAGATCATTACCGCCAATCGCAAGCGCTCCGCGCCTTATCTGCAAGACCTGCATCGCGAGATCGAACTGCAGGCGGAACTGCTGACGCCGGGGCGGGAAGTCCGCCAGTTGCATTGGGGCGGCGGCACGCCCACCTTTATCAGCGATGAGGAAATGTCGGCGCTAATGGGCAAGCTCCGGGAGCACTTCACGCTGCTTGATGACGATGAGGGCGACTACTCCATCGAGATTGACCCCCGGGAAGTCACTGCGGCCAAGATCGCTCACCTGCGGCGCCTGGGCTTCAACCGAATGAGCTTTGGCGTTCAGGATTTTGACCCCAGGGTGCAACAGGCCGTCAACCGCATCCAGTCGGTCCGGGAAACTTTTGACGCCGTGGATGCGGCGCGCGCCAACGGCTTCAAATCCATCAACATTGACCTCATTTACGGCCTCCCCTACCAGACCGTGGACAGCTTCGCCGTGACGCTGGAAAAAGTGCTGGAATTGTCTCCGGACCGTTTGTCGGTGTTCAATTACGCGCACATGCCGCATCTGTTCAAGGTGCAAAAACAAATGGATGCCGCCACCTTGCCGACACCCGCCGTCAAACTCGCCATCCTGCAATTTGTCATTGAACGGCTAACCGCCGCCGGATATGTCTACATCGGCATGGACCACTTTGCCAAACCCGATGATGAACTGGCTCTGGCCCAGGAACACGGCACCCTGTATCGCAACTTCCAGGGTTACAGCACGCATGCCGGCTGTGATCTGGTGGCGCTGGGCATCACCTCCATTGGCATGGTGGATGACACCTACAGCCAGAATGTCAAAACCCTGGAGGAGTACCATGACCGGGTGAGCGCAGGGCGGCTACCGGTTTATCGGGGCGTGCAGCTGTCGGAAGATGACAAGCTGCGCCGGGCCGTGATTACCGAGTTGATCTGCCACTTCGCGGTCGATCTGGCGGCGATCTCCCATGCCTGGGGTGTGGATGCGGCCTCCTGCTTCGCCCGTGAAATGGCACAACTGCAACCGATGGCGGATGACGGTCTCCTGACGCTGGACGGGCATCGACTGCAGGTAATGCCGCGCGGCCGGTTGCTGATCCGCAACATCTGCATGGTGTTTGACGCCTATCTGTGCCAAGAAGGTGCGCGGCAGCGCTTTTCCAAGGTGATTTGAGCCCCCCCCTGCCCGGTGCGTCATGCGCCGGGTCTTGTGTTCATCCCCAGGATGGGCAAGACTGACAGCATCTGTTTTTACCGGGCTGCAGCCAACGTGAACCACGCTAAAGTCAGTCGAAATGATCCCTGCCCTTGCGGCAGTGGAAAAAAATACAAGCAATGCTGCCTGATCGAGGATGCGGCACGCGAGGCGGAGCTAGCCGCCCGCAACCGCCTCAAACTGAATGCTCCCGAGTTGATGAAGTCCGCCGTGGCCAGCCATCGCGCCGGGGATCATGCCGCCGCTGAAACCGCTTACCGGCAACTGCTGGACATCGACCCCAAAAACAGTGAGGTGCTGTGTAACCTGGCCCAGATAGCACGTATCCGCCAGGATCTTGATGAAGCGCTCAAACTGCTCAATCGCGCCTTGCGCATCAAGCCCTCCGCGTTGATTTTCCTGGAAAAGGGCAATGTCTTTCTCGACCGGCGGCAATTCGAGGCGGCGGAAGAAAGCCTGCGGCAATCCATTGCGATGTACCACTCGATTCCCGCCGCGCACTTCAATCTGGGCATCACGCTGAAGGAACAAAACCGAATGCCGGAGGCAGCGGCCTGCTTCCGAAGGGTCATTGAACTCGACAGGCAATTCCCGCAGGCGGATCAAAATCTCCGGGACTGCCTGTCCGGGAATTCCGGACAGGCTGGCGTCGGCGCCGAATCAACCGCCGCCATCCCGCCCCCTCCTTCTCCACAGTAAGCCGACGATGCTCAAGAAACTCCTGGCCGTCTTTCAGGGCCGCACGCCGGATGCCCCGCCGTTGACGGCGCCGCCGCCCCCTGCGGCGGAAATCCCGACCACCCCGATGCAGACGGCGCTCGCCCTGAAAAAGCAGGGCGATCTGGCTGCGGCGGAAACCCTCCTGCTCGATATCGTGGCGACGTCGCCCAATCATGCGGAAGCCCTGCGTCAGCTGGCGGCTATCGCCTACGCCACAGGAAGGCCGGAGCAAGCGATCGCTTGGCTGGATCGTGCCCTGGCCATCCAGCCCCAGGCCGAATCCTACTCCCTGCGCGGCAACGCCTGGTTATGGATCGGAAACCTGCCCGCCGCCGAACAGAATTACCGGCAGGCGTTGGCGATTGAGCCGCAGGGAGCCATACTCTTCAGCAATCTCGGCAATGTCCAGCGCCTGCAGGGCATGCCGGTCGAGGCGGCCGCTTCGTGCCGTCAGGCCCTGAAACTGAAGCCGGACCTCGGCATCGCCTGGACCAACCTGGGCTGTGCCCTGCTCGACCTCGGGGATACGGCGCAGGCCAGGACCGCGCTGGCCAAGGCGCGGGCCCTGTGCCCGGATGCCGCCGATGTCCTCTACCATCAAGGCACCGCCTGGCGCATGGAGGACAATCTCGAAGCCGCCGCCGACAGTTTCCGGCAAGCCATGGCGATGGCCCCGCACGATCTGAATATCCTGAATGACCTGGGCAATTGCCTTCTTCAGCTCGGGCATTTTGAGGAAGCGTCCGGCTACTTCCGCGAATGCCTGCGGCTGGACCCGGACATGGATGTCGCCCAGGACAACCTCCTCTATTGCTACTGTTTTCATCCCGCCATCACGCCGCAACAGTACCTGGATGAAGCCCGCCTCGCCGGCGAACGGCTCCAGGCGCGGGCCACACCCTGCACGCAATGGCCAGCGCTGAACCTGTCGCCGCCGCCATTGCGCGTCGGTCTGGTTTCCGGCGATTTGCGCAGCCATCCCGTCGGCTATTTCCTCGAAAGCATTGTCCGTCATCTGGATCCGGCGCTCGTGCGCCTGCATGCCTATACCAACGAACCTCCCCATGATGACCCGCTCACTGACCGCCTGCGGCCGTTCTTTGCCAGCTGGACTTCCATTCGGGCCCTGGATGACGCCACGGCATCGCGGCGCATCCAGGCCGACGGCATTCATCTGCTGATTGATCTGGCCGGACATACTGCGCTGAACCGCCTGTCGCTGTTCCCTTGGCGCGCGGCTCCGGTACAGGCCAGCTGGCTGGGGTACTTTGCATCGACCGGCGTGCCGGGGATCGACTATTTCCTAGCCGACGACTTCTCGGTAACGGAGGAGGAAAGCAACCACTTCTCGGAAAACATCTGGCGCTTGCCCGGTAGCCGCCTTTGCTTTACCGCGCCGGAGCCCCGGCCCTCCCTGGAAATCCGGCCCGCGCCCTGCACGACGCGGGGCGCGGTCACCTTTGGCTGCTTCCAGCGACCGGGCACGATTCATGATGGCGTGCTGCGGGTATGGGGACAGATCTTGAGGGAGCAGCCACAAGCTCGCCTGTTGCTGAAAAACCGGGGACTGGACAAAGCCGAGGTGGCGACGCCACTGTTGGCGCGCCTCAACGCGCTTGGGGTAGCCACCCGCCAGATCCTGCTGGAGGGCGAATCCGACCGCGAACAGTACCTGCAGGCCTACCACCAAGTGGACGTCATGCTCGACACCTGGCCTTTCCCTGGCGGCACGACGACCTGCGAAGCCCTGTGGATGGGGGTGCCGACGCTCACTTTGTCCGGCAACAACCTGCTGGCGCGTCAGGGTGCGGCGATGATGGCCTGCGTGGGGTTGGAGGAGTGGATCGCGTCATCGGAAGCCGACTATATCCAACGCGCACTGGCCTGCGCCGCCGACCCTTCCGCACTCGCGCAACTTAGGCCGACATTGCGTCACCGGCTGATGACTTCGCCGCTGGGGGATGCCGCCGGCTTCGCGCGGCATCTTGAACAGGCCTTCCTCGGGATGTGGCGGGCGTCACGGCCAGGCGCTGCCTGAGCCGGTTCAGGCCTGCCTGCCCAGCGCGGCCGACAAGGCCGCCAGCAGCGCCTGCTGCATGACGGGCTTGGTCAGGAAATCGTCCATGCCGGCCTTCAGACAGGCGTCTCGATATTGCGGCAAGGCGTGGGCGGTCAGGGCAATGATCGGCAAGCGCCGCTGCGAGCTCCCTTGCTCCCACTGCCGGTATCGGCGCACCGTGCTCAGCCCGTCCAGCACCGGAATCTCACAATCCATTAGCACAAGATCCAGCGCCTGAGGTTGCCGCATCATCCTTGCCAGCGCGTCCTGTCCGTTGGCGATGACTTCCGGCTCAATGCCCGCGCGTTGCAGGAAGGCGCGAATAACCAATTGGTTGATCTCATTGTCCTCCACCACCAACACCCGGCAACCGGCCAAGTAGGCCGTCGCGACCGCCCCCCCGGCTCCTGACTCAGGTGGCGCCGCAACCGGATGCAACGGCAGGGTGACCGTGAACAGGCTGCCCTTGTCCGGCTCGCTTTCCACCACGATGCTGCCGCCCATCAACTCCACCAATTGCTTGCTGATGGCCAGTCCCAGGCCGCTACCGCCAAACTGGCGGGTGATGCTGGTGTCCGCCTGTGAAAAAACCTCGAACAGATGCGATTGCTGTTCGCGGGTCATGCCGATACCGGTATCCGCCACGCTGAAACACCAGACCGGGGGACTTTTGCCAGCCAGTACCTCGACCTGCAGCACGACTTGGCCTTGCGACGTAAACTTGACGGCATTGCCTAGCAAGTTGAACAGGACTTGCCGCAAGCGCAAGGGATCCCCGCGCAGCCAAGGCGGCATCTGCCCGTCCACGACATAGACCAACTCCACCCCCCGGGCGGACGCGCTGCTGCGGAACAACTGGACGCATTCCGCCAACAAGACCTCGACATCGAATGGTTGATCCTCCAGCGACAGCTTGCCGGAACTGATCCGGGAAAAGTCGAGGATCGAGTTGATGATGCTG
>CAZPZK010000161.1:0-4856 GCA_964591095.1 uncultured Moraxellaceae bacterium
ATTACGCTTACCGGGGTTACTGCGAAATCACCCGTCTTGGAAACGAGGAGATTCACGGTTTTCTTTGCCGTCGCTGCGACGGAGCCCAAATGTATCGGCGAAACCGGGAAGACCAGCTTGCCCGCGGTGCCGACCGTACCCTTTAAGGTCAAAACGCCACCGGAGACATCGCTAGCTCCGTTATTGTAGATGATTCCGAGCGACACGAGGTACGAGCCCTCGTTCGAGGTATCGAGATCGATTTCGAGATCACACGAGGCACCCGGATCGAGCGCGAACGGAATTGGTCCGCAAGTGCCGGATCGAATGGCGAAAGGTGCCGAGGCGGCGCCAATGGTGACTTTGGGAATCTTGAAGCTACCGGAATTGGTGAAATGCAATGATTTGGTGACGAGCGTGCCCGCTTTCTTGATAGGAGTACCGAAATCAACGGTATTTGTATCCAGCGTGAGCGAACCGGGCGCCGTCGCTACCGCGGTGGCATTGGCGGACACGTTGCTGGCCGGGACCTGAGCATCGGCTGCTGCCGATTTATACTGGAAGCTGAAAGCTTGAAGGAGCGGGGTCGCGCTCGCGGTCGTGGGTTTGAAATTGACCGCGACCGTGCATTCGGCTTGCGGCGCCAGACTCGCCGGGCAGTTTTGGCTGACCACTTTAAAAGGACTGGTACCGAGCGGACCTTGGAATGCGATCGCGATCGCATTGTCTCCACCGCTGTTTTTTAGCGTAAAGTTCTTCGTAAGGCTTGTGCCGCCGACCGGCACGGTTCCTAAATCGAGCGGGCTCGGCGTGAGCGTTAGAATCGCCTTGGAGACGGCGCTACCTCTGACTTCATATTCTGGCGATAAAATCACGCCAGTCGAGTTATCAAAGCTAAGCGCGAACGTAAGAGTTGCATTTCCCACACTGGAGGGGGAGTACGACAGATAAACAAGGCAACTCTGATTCGCCGCTAGAGACTGCGGACATCCCGTGTCTTTATCGACGGTAAAAGCTGGGTGATTCGAAATTAACGAGACTCCCAAAGCACTTATCGTTCTATCGCCGGAGTTCTTTATGGTGATAGGCAAAGTACGAGACGCGCCGACCAAGGTATTCGGGAACGTCATGGACGTCGGTGAGAACGTCAAATTGCCGTAAGCGAATCCTGATCCCAACGCGGTCAGGTTGACATTCTTAGTTGCGAGCTGCGGATAACCTTGAGTCTTATATCCAATACCAACCGTATCGACGAAATTGGCGCGACTAGTGGGCGCGAACTTCACCGCGAAGGTACAAGAAGCTCCCGCCGGTAGCGAATCCGCGCAACTTCCTTTGAATAGCTTGAAGTCGCCCGTCACGGAGTTGAGAGTAAAGCTGATTTCAGACGCCGCGATCGATCCCCGATTTTCCAGCGTCGCGTTCAGTGTTTTTTCTTGCCCGATACCTACCGATTCGAAGTCGAGCGTACTGACACTTAAGATCAGATCGGCCGGCTTACTGACGTCGGCGTTGATGATGAGAGCGACGGTTTTGTTTTGCGCGCCGTTAAAGTAGCTGACTTCCGCTTGACCCGTGAAAGAGCCTGCGGCGACGGGCTTAAACGTCACCATCAAGCTGCACTCGTCGTTTTCACCAAGCGCATTGCAGCTTTGTTGATTTTCCCAACCGAAAACTTGCGATTGAGCGTAGGTCACTTGCGTGGCCGCTCCTCCGCCCACATTTTTCAAGGTAACGGCGAGTTTTTTCGTCTCGCCAACTACCAGAGAACCAAAGTTGAGAGAGTCCGGCACAAAAACGAGAGCGCCGGTGCTGGGCTTAGTTCCGGTTCCGGAGAGTAAAAATTGTTTGGAAGCATTGGCCCCTGCGACGGAATAGGCCACGCTAAGCGCGCCCGAAGCGCCCCCGTTGGTGCTCGGAGCGAAGTCGACTTTCACCGTACAAGATGCCCCGGCAGCAAGCGTGAAGCTGCCCGAAGTGCATGTACCCGCCTGCATGCGGAAGGGACTGGGAACCTGTACGCTTTGCACGAGTACGGACTTCGTGTTGGAACTGTTGGTCAGAGTAAGAGTCACCTGGCTCGAGACGTTGCCCAAGACGATGGATCCGAAATCAAATGCGGTTGCCGCTTGGCCGTTCGCGGTGAACACGATACTGGCCGGAGGTAACACGGTGAAATCTCGAGAGTGGCTGAAGCCGCCCAGATTCAATGCGACTTGGCCCGTTCCGTTGCCGCCGATCTTAAAGTAGAAGTGGCGAGACGAGCTTCCCGCCGGCATGACCACTGCTCCGGGAACGCAGTTTTCATCGTTGAAAAGCTCACCCGACGGAGTAAAGCTCGCCGTCAGATTTAAGTTGGTGGCAATCGGCGAAAGATTGCCGAAGCGATCGCGAGACTCAACCGAATAGGGGCCGACGCAGGTGTTCGTGTCGATGGTCGACGGGCCAACATTGCCTACAAATACGATACCGTTCGGAACCTCCGGACTCACCGTGAAATTGATATTAGACGAACCGGTGCTGCCGGTATTAGTCGAGACCGTTCCGCCACCGGAAGAGGTGGAGAGCAGATAAAATTTAGCCGGGTTGTTGTTCTGCGCAATCGTCACCGAGCCGTTCGGCAAGGCGGTGGAACATTGGTCATTGCTAAAAAGGGGATTGGCACTCGTGCCCGTGACGGTGATCGGTACGGTGATGGGCTCGCGTACTAAAAGTTGGTTGTTAGCATCCAAAGCCGAGGCTTGGAACATAAGACATACGCCGACCTTGAGCGAAGCCGGCGGAATCAAGACGACATGGATGGGTGTGGGCGGACTTACGCTAATTGCTTTTTGTCCTGCCGCAACTCCCGTCGGGCCTACGGCGACCAACGTCACTTCGTTTACCGCAGCAGCGTTGCCGTTACTTGCCACTTTAAACCAAAACGGGGCGTTGTTTTGTCCGTTGATTTTAATCGAGGTCGTGGACTGTGTGCACTGAGCGTCGGTGTAAAACGTAACAAAGACGTTTGGTTCCAAATCAATCGTCATCTCGCTCGTCGGTATCGAGAGATTGTTGAATCGGTCTTTCGAAATAACGGTGAGACCGTTACAAGTCGAAGCCGGCACCATCGTTAAGTTGCCGTCGATATAAAGTTGGGCGGGCTCGGCTGCCACCGTCGTGAAATTCATCGTAGCGGTCAACGCCGGATTCGCAGACGTCGCCGTGATCATGGTCGGCTGATTGGGATCGACGTTCGTGCTCTTAATGTAGAAGGTATTTTGGCTCGTTTGCGACAAAAGCTTAACTGACGGTGTGGGCGCTGCACAGCCGGAGTCAGAGTAAAAAATTTGAGCCGTCGACCCGCTTGTCGACAAATTGAACGTAATGTCGTTCGGGAATACATCGAGCGGGAAATTGTTGGCATCATAGCTTGCGAACTTTACCGGTAAGCAGCTTCCCGCGACCACCGATAAGTTCGGAGCTGAGCCCGACAACTTGATGTTGTTGGGGATATCCAACGCGTTTTTGATTACGATCTGCGGACTCAATGCCTGGGTGAGATTGCCCGACGTCACCTTGATTTGAGCTCCACCTGGATTTCTCGCCTTGAAATAGAAGGTAGTCGTACTTTCCGTGTTGTTGATGGTCAGCGTCGCAGTGCCGGCGCCCCCGCAATCAGGCGCGGTGTAGAAGGTCAACGCGTCGCCGACAAACGTCGGGGTCAACGTCAGCGCGGTCGCCGCTTTCGCTACGTTCCCGTAAGCGTCGCGCAAACCGACTTGGAGTGCCGTCGAACAACGATTCGCCGGGATTTCCGCGGGCGTTCCCGTGAGTACTAGCGCAGTGGGTACGTTCGCAATGATGGGCGTGCTGGAGTTCGCGGAAGTGTAGCCGAGCGAGTTCGCTTCCAAATCTAGGTTTTGAGTGGCAGGAGTGGCGATTACCCAAAAATTTCGCGAGCTGGTAAAGGCCTGAAGATTGAAAAGCGCATTGCCTACCGAGCTCGTACAAGTTGCATCAGAGAAAAATTTAGCCGACGCCAAATTCGGAACGAGTTGGATCGCCGTCGGGAGTCTCACCTTATACTCGGTGTTGTTCGCGTACATCGTCTTCAACGTGTAGGCGGTACAAAGACCTGCCGTGATATTCGCCGGCGCTTGTAGCACAACCTTCGGCATGTTCGCGGCGTTTACGGTGAGCGCTTTTTGGGAACCGGCAATACCGGTGAGCGAGTTGACGCTGACGGTGATGGGGCTATTCGCCGGCGTATACAACCAAATCGGTTTGTTCTGCAGTCCCGCCTCGATCGTTCCCGAAGTGATGACCGTATCGCACGTCGCTTCCGAATAGAAAGCGGTGCCATTGTTCAAATTCACATTGAGTCGGCTTGTGATATCGAAAGTCGAGGTGGTGGCGTTGTTATTTTCATCTAAAAGAGAGAGCGTTCCGGGGACGCAGGTATTGGAGTTGATCGTCGCCGGGAAGTTGATGAGTAGCTTTGCCGCAGGTCCGCTTTGCACCATCATCGATCCGCTAGCATCCGGCATTCCGGGAATAGCTCCCGCCATGCTGCGCGGGCCGCTCGCGATGGCCTTCACGTAGAACTCGGCTCGGTTCGTTCCGGCGAGTACCGGGACCGACGGGCCGGGATTCGCGGGAAGGGTGCAGTTAGCGTCGAGAAATACGGTGTTGGGCTCGGCTCCGGTCAGCGTAACGACGGTGCCTTGCGGAAGTGCCGCCGACGGATTACCGCCGCTGTCCATTCCCATCACCGTCATGATGTCCGAGCACACGCCGGATACCACTTGGCTCGGTCCGAACATCACTAAATAGGATGGTGGATTGGGGAGATTGGAGCTCAATGCGGCATTTTTGCCGTCTGAGCTAAGCCCCAT
>CAZPZK010000161.1:4866-6906 GCA_964591095.1 uncultured Moraxellaceae bacterium
AGGAAACGTAGTGAGAGAGAGAATGCTCAGGGCAATGCCCAAGCTTCTCGTTCGCTTTTGAGACCACCACATTGTATTAACCCCTCATCCTTTAGTCAGAAACGCGTGGGAAGGACGATCGTTATGATGGTACGCGTCAAATGTGCTAAGAATGTGAAGTTACAGTAACTTGTTGAAATCTCGTTTAGATTCTTCGCACCTGTCACAAGCTTGGACAGCGCGGTTCCTAACACTCTGAATTCCAATCCTTTTTGCTTAAAAAAATGCTGAAAATGTTCCGATAAGCAATGCATGAAACGTTTTCTCTTCGCTCTTGTGGCATTAATCACGGCTTCCGCAAATTGCGGACAAATCGTCAAAGTTGTCGGACAGGGAAAATTTCGCGAAGTGCGAATCGCGCACTACGGCGAGGTTTACTATCACTGGGTCGTAAACGACGAAGTCTGCGTGCTGCGGGAACAGGGTAAGCAGGAAAAAATTTGCGGAAGAGTCGTCCGGTACGATCAGGTCGAGACGGTTTTGAGAATGCCGAAAGAGCAAGTCGTCTTCAAGTAACGAACACCGGCTCGGTGTCGGCAAACTCGCTGGCGCTCTCCGGAGTGGCGGCCCCGTTCTCGGTCACGATGGGCACTTGCCCCACGACGTTGGCGGCGGGCGCAACGTGTACCTTGAACGTCAGCTTCTCGCCGACGTCTTCGGGAACGTTCACTCAAACGGTTAACTTGAACTACGGAGTCAATGGCGGAGGGGCAACCCTCTCGGCGGCGATTACGCTCAGCGGGACTACCGCGGCGGCACAGCCTACGAATCTGGTTATCAGCCCCAGCACGTGGGACTTCGGAACGGTTCAATCGGGAATCCCGTCTTCGCAGAAAACCTTCACCATCACTAATACCGGTGGTCAGGCGGCGGATTCGATTTCGCTCAATAACTTGGGAACGTCCTTCCAAGTGAACATGGGAACTTGTACGGGCTCACTCGCTGCGGGCGCAAGCTGCACGATGAGTGTTTGGTTTGCTCCGAACGTACCGGGATCCTATGTCGCCTTCGTCACCTTGCAGTATCGCAACGCAGTCACGGGTCAGACTTCGAACATCGGTTCGGCGCTGACGTTAACCGGTGCGGCGACTCAGGGAACGACCTCCGGCAGCTTGGTTCCGGATGTGAGCGCTATCAACTACGGCTCGGTGAGAGCCGTCACCGGTAGCTCTTATCGCTATACGCTCATTACGAATACCGGCGGAACGACGGTAACGAACCTGGCGATCGCAAAGAGCGCGAATCACGATGCTTATGGCTTCACGGCGAGTCTAGGAACTTGTGGGACCTCACTGGGTGCCGGACAAAGTTGCTATGTGCTTCTGGGCGTTACGCCGAAGTACATCGGCTACGCCACAGCCGCAGTCGCCGTTACGGGCACGGCTAACGGCGCCAGCGTTAAGACGATCGATATTCAGTTGTCGGTTTACGGGTACTAAGCGCGCACATGGTTTGCTTCCTCGCTTTCGCTCCTCGCAATGACACTTGCGTCATCGCGAGCGGCGCAGCCGCGTGGCAACCAAGGCCATGTTTCAAAACGCCGGAATTCCCAGACTGAAGTCGTCATTCACTTTTTGAATAAACGCCCGATGCTCGGGTCGCGTCAGATCGACGCCGTAGGTTTTATTGTTCTGAATGTCGCGTGATTGTATTAGGCCGACGATGTAGTGTTCGCCGTTCTCATAGAGAAGATAGGGGCCGCCCGAGTCGCCTTCGGTGCCCCCGGCGCGATTAAAAGCGCCGCGAAGTCCGGTGGCCGGTTCGGCGTACTTAATTTCTAGAAAATCGGTCTTTTCAAAAATGATATTGGTTCCCGTTCGTTTTTTAAAATCTCGCAGCTCGGATAGATGTCCGTAACCCACCAAACGAATCAAATTGCGAACCGCGATGTGATTACCAATCGGATAAAAAACCGGAGTTCCTCTGAGTACCCGACTGATCTTGAGGATGGCGATATCGTTAGGATTCGATTCGGGCGAGGGGGCAATCAGCATGTCGACC
>CAZPZK010000162.1:0-6793 GCA_964591095.1 uncultured Moraxellaceae bacterium
TGAACGCGATGGCGTCGCTGACGCCGCCGGCGGTGGGGACGACGAGCCTGTCGTCGCCGGCCTATGACGGGGTGCTGGCGGTGATGGGGGTGAACTGGAGCTGATTCCGGCGTGCATTGCCGATGAACAGGAAACCCGCTGCGGCGGGTTTCTTTTTGGGCTAACCGTGACGGGTCCGTTGTTTCGTTATGAATTCAGACGGGGGGGGGTAAAGGCGACAAATGGCATATTACATGATTGCGATCAAGGATGGCATGCTGCTAATGTGGTTGTTGCAAAACGCTCGCAACAGTAAACAGGGCAGCCATTGACGTCAGCTTAACGATCATCGCCCGCATCAATGCCCCCAATGGGCATCTATATCTGTACTTCAGTGAGAAAAAACTATGACCACTATCACCGGCACCGGCAATAACGACATTCTCATCAGCACCGCCGAAGGCGACGAACTGGCCGGTGGTTTTGGCAATGACACCTATGTTGTGGATGATGCCCTGGACCGGGTGGTGGAAACCGCCACCGTGCCGGGTTCTGCCGGTGAGGTCTCGGTGTTGTATCTCAGCGCGACCATTCAAAACAGCGGCAACCCGTCCTTGTCGTTGGACGGGAGCCGGGTTGCCTACACGGTTGGTGACGGTATCTTCGACAGGAGCAAGGTTTTCGTCAAGAACCTGACAGACGGTTCCCTGTATCTCGCCAGCACCGATGCCAGTGGGGTGGAGGCGGATCAGGACTGTCTCTTTCCGGTGCTTTCCCCGGATGGTACACGCGTGGCTTTTCTCAGCAAGGCCACGAATCTGGTGGCCGGTGACGCCAATGCCATTGGCTATGATCTGTTCGTCAAGGACCTGCAAACGGGGGGTATTGTTCAGTGGAATATCAGCGATGTCACCGGCCAGACGGCCAACGGGTCACTGCGGCTGGAACGGGTAGCCTTCTCGCCTGACGGGGCGACCATCGCCTTTGCCAGCACGGCCGGCAATCAGGACGGCCGCACCGACGGCAGCGTGAATGACGCTTCGTACAGCGACATCTTCTACCGCTCCGCAAGCGGTTTGACCGGGCGCGTCAGCATGACGGCCGCCGGCGGGTTCGGCAACGGTAATAGCTACAATCCGGTCTTCCTGCCGGACGGGATTCGCGTGGCTTTTGTCAGTGAGGCGAGCAATCTGGTCGAGGGTGATACCAACGGCAATACAGACATTTTCATCAAGAACCTGCAAACACAGGAAGTAACCCGTGTCAGCACCAACTGGGAGGGTGAGCAGCTTGCAGGAGTTGGGGGACAGGGACATTCCGGTGGTCCACTGTTTTCGGCGGATGGCAACTTGATGTTGTTCGCCTCTACGGCGGGCAGAATTACGGAAAGTAATCCAGTAATGATGGGCGATGCGCCGCAACTGTATGTCAAGAATCTGACCACTGGCGCGACCCGCGCAGCGACAACGGCGTACTGGGGACCTGTCCCGGACGGGGCATCTATCCTGGACGGGTTTGACGGTCCGCAACTCGTTGGTGTTTTGGGTGGCTCCTATGCTTTTTCGCCGGACGGCAATCTGGTGGCCTTCTGGATGGATTTGACAAACAATTTTAATGCTGCCTTGGCCGACCCGGAACAGATGGAGCTGTATGTCAAGAATTTGAGTACTGGCGAGCTGGTTCGGGTCAACGCGGACAGCGCCGGGCAATATTATCCCGGCGGCTACGGTGAAAACGCCGGTCTGGCATTTACCCCGGACGGGCAAAGTCTGGTCTTTGTGAGCCAGGCCAATGGGCTGATGCCGGTATTTGGCAACAACGAAACACAGATTTATATCAAGGATCTGTTCAGTGCGGATGCAGAGGGTCTGGACACAGTGCAAGCCGGTGTCAGCTTCACCCTGCCGGATAATGTGGAGAACCTGACGCTGACCGGCGCAGGGAACCTCTCCGGACAGGGCAACAGCTTGAACAATGTACTGACCGGTAACACCGGCGACAACCTGCTGATCGGTGGCGGCGGCGATGACACGCTGGATGGCGGCGAGGGCAGTGATACGGTCAGCTATGAAAATTCCGCTGCCGGTCATCAGATTACGTTACCCGTGCTGGGCGAATTGCGTTACGGCGTCACCGCCAGCTTGCAGAACGGCGTGTCCAGCTGGTACGGCGTAGCGTATAACCGGCAGGAAGGCACGGACACCTTCATCAATATTGAAAACCTGATTGGCACCGCCTTCATAGACACGCTGACGGGATCCGCAGGCGACAACCTGCTGGAAGGGCTGGCCGGGGATGACTTTCTCGACGGACTCGGTGGTAGCGATACGGTCTCCTTCAGCCGGGCGGCCGAGGCAGTGCAGGTTAATCTGTTCATGGGGCAGTCGATTGGCGGCGCAAGCACTGGCTTCGACCTGATTCGTCACTTTGAGAATGTCCGCGGGTCCGAATTTTCCGATACCGTTCATGGCAACAGTGGCGCCAACGTGCTGGACGGGCGGGGCGGTAATGACCATTTGTATGGTTATAGTGGTAACGACACCCTGATCGGCGGCGAGGGTGATGACGAACTGGACGGGGGGAGTGGTACGGATGTCATGACCGGCGGTCTGGATAATGACACCTATCGTATTGACAGCCTTCAGGACGTCATCGTTGAAAACGCCGGCGAAGGCGTGGATACCGTTGAAACTTCGTTCAGCTACACCCTGGCGGACCATCTGGAAAACCTGAGCCTGGTTGGCCAGGCCTTGACCTGGGGCACCGGCAATGCCGGGGATAACCGGATTACCGGCAGCCTCGGCAGCAATATACTGATCGGTCTGGCCGGAAATGACATCCTGGATGGCGGAGCTGGCGAAGACCTTGCCTATTATCGGGATGCGGCGGCGGCCGTGACGGTGGATCTGGCGGCGGGAACAGCCGTTGGCGGAGTGGATGTTGGCGCGGATACGCTGATCCATATTGAAGATGTGACTGGTTCGGCCCACGACGACAGCCTGAGCGGTGATGCTCTGGACAATGCCCTGATGGGAGTTCAAGGCAATGACATCCTGTCCGGGGCGGGTGGTGACGATTATCTGGACGGCGGTGACGGCAACGACGCGCTGGACGGCGGTGATGGTGCCGACAGGCTGTTCGGAGGCACCGGCAACAATACGCTGGAAGGCGGAGCGGGCGATCAGGATGTGGCTCGTTATACCTATGCCCTGAACCAGCTGACCGTGCTTGGTGATGAAACCCATCTGATCATTCTGCGCCCGGACGGCGGTACGGACAACCTGACCGGGATTGAATGGCTCAGCGTGAACGGATTTTCCACCACTGTGGCGGTGGCCGATGTCATCAACCACAATCCGGTGGCGGTGGCGGACACCAACAGCAGTGACGCGGTGGTCGAGTCCAGTTATCAGGTCGGCGGTGACAGCAGGGCTACAGGCAATGTATTGCTGAACGATACCGATGCGGACCTTGGCAAATCGGGCGTTAACGAAAGTCTCTCGGTTATTAAGCTGGGAAATCTTACCCTCAGCGGGCCAGCCATTCTCGGGGGGACATACGGTTCTCTGATGCTCTCCGCTAATGGAGCCTATGCCTACGAACTGAATAACGGCGACTCCAATACCCAGGCACTGGCAAACGGTCAGACCGTCCAGGACATCTTCAGTTACACCGTCACCGACACCCGCGGCGCCACCTCGGTCGCCACACTGTCCATCGCGGTTCAGGGCAGCACCGACAACAATGCACCGGTGCTGGCGCAATTAGACGCCGTCAGCGTCACCGATACGCCGCTTTACGATAACTTTGCCCCGCTCAGCGGTCAGCTGACCGCGGTTGACCCCGATGGCGGTCTCGGCCTGACCTATGGCGTGCAGGCTGGCACGGTTGATCCTCTCGATGCAGACTATGTTGTTGCAGATACTCCCTATGCCCGGGTGCGGGTGAACATCCACACCGGCGAATGGACGGCGACGCCGGACCGCGAGGCTGTCAATGCGTTGGGCGCACTCCTGGATACGGCCATTACTTTTACCGTCAGTGACGGTTATTCCACCACCACCGCCGGCCAGACCCTGCACCTTCAGCAGGACGGTCTCACCGAAAGCGAGGGGGACGATGTGCTGGCGGGCAGTCCCGGCAACGACGAGTTGCATGGCGGCAGCGGCAATGACCGTCTGGACGGACGGGGCGGCGACGATGTCATGGACGGCGGCGCGGGGGATGACACCTTCATGGTGGACAGCGCCGGGGATTCCGTGCTGGAGCAGCCGGACGCCGTGGCCGGGGGGTTCTTCCGGCTGGGGAATTATCTGTCGTTATATTCAGACGACTTCCGGCTCCAGATTTCCGATGACGGAGGCCATGTGTTGATAACCTCGCCCGAAGCCTTGGCGCCGGAGGATACCGACGGCCTGCCGGACATGTATTTGCTGGATGCCAGCAGCGGTGAATCTACGCTGGTGGATTCACCGCTGCTGCCGGCCGGTTCAGGCTTCATTGGTCTGGGGTATTCCTCCGGATCCAACCGGGTGCTGTTTAAAACCGATGCCCGTATCGATGGCTTTACCTACCCCAATAGCACCCCCTCTAATGTCGGTCAACTGTATGTCAAGGATCTGGATACCGGCGAGATTTTTCTGGTCTCCGGTAACGGCAACGTGGCCTCGGACACCAACGAAACCGAATATGAAGCCATGTCGGCAGACGGCCGATTTGTCGTTTTCCAAAGCCAGGCGGACAATCTGGACGGTGTGACCACGGGGTATGCCGCCATTTTCCTGAAGGATCTGCAGACCGGCGCCATCACCCGCATCAATACCGCCGCCAACGGCGATCAGGGTGTCGACGCGTTTACCTGGAACAACGGAAATACCGATGTGCCTTATGCCAGTGTATCGGCCGATGGCACATTGGTGGCCTTTACCAGTTCGGCGTCAAATCTGGTGGCCGGCGACACCAACAATAGTGGTGATATTTTCATCAAGAACATTTTGACCGGGGCCATCGAACGGGCATCCACCGATGCGGCGGGCAATCAGGTTGCCGGCACATCTCTCAACCCGTTGCTGACACCGGATGGCAACCATCTCGTTTTCACGGCCGGGGATATCAATGGCGAAATGGATATCTTCGTCAAGAACCTGAGCACCGGCGCGGTGCTGCAGCTGAGCAACGCAGGGGAAGAGTTCCGCTTCCTGAGGATGGGTGACGACGGGAGCAGCGTCAGTTTCTTATCGAACACAGAGGGGGTGGTTGAAGTCAATCTCCAGACCGGCGCACGCACGGTCCTTGCGGATTTTAATGGCATGCCCCCGAATATATTTCCCTATTTTGACATAGCCGGCGGGACAGCCTTCTATCTCATTGTCCCACAGGATGAGAGTTCTATCATTCCCCAAGTGGTTCCCGGTGTAACGCTGACCACTTATGATATCGTAGTCGGCCCCACAGATTGGACAAATTGGGCAGGCGGGTCAGCTTCATCCAGCACGGGCGGGGGGGTGGATACGGTCGAAGCCTCGGTCAGCCATACCTTGAGCGCCAATGTCGAGAACCTGATTTTGACCGGCGCCGCCGACCTCAACGGTACCGGCAACGACGGCGACAATGTCATCACCGGCAACAGCGGCCGCAATGTGCTGACCGGCGGCCTGGGCGACGACACCCTGATCGGCGGCGACGGCACCGACACCGCCGTCTTCCACGGCCTCAAATCCGCCTACACCATCACCGACCTTGGCGGCGGCAATTTCACCGTCAGCGGGGCCGATGGCAACGACAGCCTCAGCGGCATTGAAATCCTGCAATTCGATGACGCGCCGCAGGCCTTGGGCGTGGTCAACGAGCTGCCGGTGTTGGCCGCCCCGGCGGGCATTGTGCTGACCGACACCACCGCGCCGGACACCTTCGCCCCGGTCAGCGGCATGCTGTCGGCCACCGACGCCGATGTCAGCGACACGCTGACCTATGGTGTCAGCGGCGGCGCCCTGTCCGGCGACATTCTGACCCGCAGCGGAACCTACGGCACGCTCAGCCTCAACCGCCTCACCGGCGCATACACCTACACCGTCAACGGCGCGGCGGTGGAAGCCCTGACCGCCGACGCCGCCGAGCAGTTCACCGTCAGTGTCAGCGACGGCACGGATACCGTCAGCCAAACCCTGAACGTCACCGTGCATGGCGTCAATGATGTGGCCGTGCTGAATTCCGTCAGCATCGACCTCAATGAAACCGACGACACCATTGTCGCCGGCGGCACGCTGAACGTGACCGATCCGGACAGCACTTCACCCGGTTTCGTGGTGCAGAACGACACGGCCGGTGATTACGGTATTTTCAGCTTGGCCAGCGACGGAACCTGGAGCTTCACCGCCCACCAGTCCTATGACAGCCTCACCGACGGCGACAGCCTCATCGATAACTTCACCATCGTCAGCAACAACGGCGACAGCGCCACGGTGACGGTGACCATCCACGGCGTTAATGATGCGGCGATTCTCAGCTCCGCCACCGTCAATTTGACCGAGACCGATGCGGTGCTGTCGGCTTCCGGCGCGCTGACCATTGATGACCTGGACGGCATGCGCTTCTTCATCAGCCAGGACAGTACAGCGGGCAGCTACGGCCACTTCAGTATCGACGGCGAGGGCGCCTGGAGTTATGTCAGCGACGGCTCACCCGACAGCCTGGGAGCCGGGGCATCGGTCAGCGATGTGTTCTCGGTGTCCGCCCCGGACGGCACCACCACCACGGTGACCGTCAACATTCAGGGCAGCAACGACGGCCCCACCGCCCAAGATGACAGCAACGG
>CAZPZK010000163.1:0-6768 GCA_964591095.1 uncultured Moraxellaceae bacterium
ACTTCGTGGCGCTGGTCTTCGGGCAGTTGCATGCGGCGCCAGCGGTTGCGCAGGGCGAGGGCGACGGCGCGCTTGGCGGCATTCTGGCCGACAATATGGCGATCCAGTTCATGGACAATTTCGCGGGGAGTCATGGTGCTCATGGCGGGGCCTCAGTACGGGATCACTTCAACAATGTGGTTCTGGTTGCTGTAGACACAGATGTCGCCGGCAATGGCCAGGCTCTTGCGGACAATGGCCTCGGCATCCAGGTCGGTGTTGTCGCTGAGGGCGCGGGCGGCGGCAAGCGCATAATTGCCGCCGGAGCCGATGGCGAGCACGCCGTGTTCAGGCTCCAGCACATCGCCGGTGCCGGTGATGATGAAGGAGGCGGTCTTGTCGGCGACGATCAGCATCGCTTCCAGGCGGCGCAGGGTGCGGTCGGTGCGCCAGTCCTTGGCCAGTTCGACGGCGGCGCGGATCAATTGGCCGCCGTGTTTTTCCAGTTTGGATTCGAAATGGTCAAACAGGGTGAAGGCATCGGCGGTGCCGCCGGCAAATCCGGCGATGACCTGGTTGTGGTAGAGGCGGCGCACCTTGCGCGCGGTGCCCTTGATGATGGTGTTGCCCAGCGAGACTTGTCCGTCGCCGCCGAGGGCGACACTGTTGCCCCGGCGCACGCATACGATGGTGGTCATGAAAGAGATCCGTGTGGTGACTCCTCATGACATGGGGGACGGACGGGGGAATTCAAGCCGGACGGCGCCGGTCTATTTCTTTTCCTTGACCAGCAGACTGTCAATGCCTTCGCCCCGCAGGGACCCCTGGGCTTTTTCGCTGTTGTCCTTGCCCTTGAAGGGCCCGACCACCACCCGGTACCAGACCTGGCCCTCCTTGACCGTAACCTGCTGCACGCGCGCTGGCAGGCCTTGCAGGGCTACCTTGGCCTTGCGGCGCTCGGCTTCGGCCTGACTCTTGAAGGATCCGGCCTGCAGGGTGAAGCGCGAGGTGTCGGCGGGCTTGTCCTTCTCCTTCTCCTTTTCCTTGGTTTTTTCTGCCGCTTTATCCTTGACGGCGGGTTTGGGCGCGGCGGCGGGCTCTGCCCGGGAGGGCGCTTTGCCATCGGTCTTGGGTTTGTCGGCCGGTTTGGCGGCGCCGGCGGGGGGATTGCGTCCTTCGAGGATGGCCTCGGCGCGCTTTTGTTCGGTGACGCGCGCAGCAGCGGCGTCCGCCGGGGTGATCGCGGGTTTGGCGGTGGCCGGGTTGGCCGCGGTTTCAGGCGCGGCTTCGTCGGAGACAACTTTCTGGCTGGGCAGCAGATGGTAAAACTCATAGGGCGGTTTGCCTCCACCCTTTTCCGGAGTGGGGGCGGTCGTGGATTCGGCGGAGCGTGCCGGTTCGCGCTTGACCGGATGCCAGGGTTTCCACAGGTACAGCATGAAGGCGATGAACAGGCCGATACCCATTCCCAACGCCACCAGCAGCCAGCTGGACAAGCCGGCGGCGCGCGAGGCGGGAGCGGACGTCCTGCCGGTGTTGCGGGTGGCGCCCTGCGGTTTCTTCTTGCCGTACTTGAACACGTCAGCCTCGGTTACATTTGTACTGGCGCGGCGACGCCCAGCAGTCCCAGTCCGTTGGCCAATACCTGCTTCACTGCCAGGCTCAATAATAAGCGCCCGTTCCGGATATTGGTATCGTCATTGAGCACGATATGGTCGTTGTACCAGCCGTGGAACTGCGCGGCCAGCTCCTTCAGGTAATTGCTGACATGATGCGGCTCGTAGGCCAGCGCGGCGGCCTGAACCACTTCCGGGTAGGCGGCCAGTTTTTTCACCAGTTCGCGTTCCACATCCTCCTTCAGGCCGGAGAGGGCGGCCAGGCCGTCCGCTTCGGTGAAACTGTGACCACGCTCGGCCAGCTTGTCGAAGACGCGGCAGATACGGGCGTGGGCATACTGGATGTAGTAGACCGGGTTGTCCTTGCTCTGCGACTTGGCCAGATCGAGGTCGAAGTCAATGTGCTGTTCGCTCTTGCGGGTGATGTAGTAGAAACGGGCGGCGTCGTTGCCCACTTCCTCGCGTAGTTCGCGCAGCGTGATGAACTGGCCGGAACGCGAGGACATCTGCACTTGTTCGCCGCCGCGCCACAGCGTGACGAACTGCACCAGTTGCACGTCCAGCTTGCCCGCATCCAGACCCATGGCGGTGATGGCGGCCTTGACGCGAGGAATGTAGCCATGGTGGTCGGCGCCCCAGATGTTCAGCACCTTGTCGAAGCCACGCTCGAATTTGTTGAGGTGGTAGGCGATGTCGGAGGCGAAGTAGGTGGCCTGGCCGTTTTCACGCACCACGACGCGGTCTTTCTCATCACCGTAGTCGGTGGACTTGAACCACAGCGCGCCGCCCTTTTCGTAGACGGTGCCGTTGGCCTGCAGGGTCTTGACGGCACGGTCGATGGCGCCGCTGTCGGCCAGCGATTTTTCGCTGAACCATTCGTCGTAGGTGACGCCGAAACCGGCCAGGTCGTCCTTGATATCGCCAAGGATACTGTCCAAGGCGGCGCGGAAGAACACGTCATAGCCTTCGGGGCCCAGCAGGGCGCGGGCGTTGTCGATCAGGCCGTCGATGTGCGCTTCCTTATCGCCGTCGATGACTTCTCCGGCTTCGTTCTTGACTTCATCGGCGGGAACGTTGGCAAAGACATCGGCGGCGGGCTTGACCCAGGTGCGGCCGTGCGCATCAACCACGGTTTGGGCGATGTCGCGCATGTAATCGCCGCGATAGCCGTTCGACGGGAACTTGAAGTTTTCGCCGCACAGTTCGATATAACGGAGGAAGGTGCTGGTGGCCAGGATCGCCATCTGGCGGCCGGCGTCGTTGACGTAGTATTCACGCTGCACCTGGAAGCCGGCGGCTTCGAGCAGGGTGGCGACGGTCATGCCGTAGGCCGCGCCGCGGCCGTGGCCGACGTGCAGCGACGAGGTCGGGTTGGCGGAGACGAATTCGACCTGGATCTTCTGGCCCTGACCGGCATTGCCGCGCCCGAAGGCCTGCTTCTGGCTGAGGATGTTGCCGAGCACGGCGAATTCGGCCTGCTCCTGCAGGAAGAAATTGATGAAGCCCGGTCCGGCGATATCCGTCTTGACGATGACGTCGTTGGCGGGAATGGCGGCCACGACCTTTTCGGCCAGATCGCGCGGTTTCATGCCCGCCGCCTTTGACGCCACCATCGCCAGATTGCTGGCCCAGTCGCCATGCGAGCGGTCCCGGGTTCGTTCCAGCGTGCTCTTGTTGGCCCAGTCGGCGGGAATGACGCCGGAGGCTTGCAGTTGCTGGAGGGCGAGGTCGAGAAGGTGTTGCAGTTGGCTTTTCATGGCAGCGGGGAGGGTCCGGGGAAAACAGCCCGCGATTCTAGCCGAAAAATCGCTGCATCTCATCCGGTAAATGGCGGTGTCCGGGTGTGAAGTCCCGGAATATCGCCGCGCCGGACCGGCTGGCGGTGGTGGTTTTCAGGGTTTGTCGGTGGCGTCGGCGGGCGGGGCGGCTTCCTTTTTGCCATCCCCCATGCGGTCGACGAAGTCCAGCAGCTTGGCGACCTTGCCGCCCAGTCGCAGCAGGCGCTTGAGCGTGGCGGGCGACAGCTTCTGGATGTCAGTCAGCCAGTCCATCAGCAGTTGCATCATGGTGTACATCTCATGCATGCGTTGCTGGGCGGCTCGGTCGATGTCGCTGCTCACCTCCTGTTGCAAGGAGTCGCGCAACAAGGTCAGGGTGGGTTCGACCTCGCGCTGGCGGCGCTCTTCGACCAGGGTGCGGAAGATTTCCCAGACATCCTGCGGCGCGGAATAATAATCGCGGCGATCGCCGGGCAGGTGCTGCAATCGGGTCAGTTTCCAGGACTGCAGTTCCTTGAGGCCGAGACCGACGTTGGAGCGGGACATGCCCAGTGTCTCGGCGATTTCGTCGGCATGCATCGGCCGGTTGGAGATGAACAGTAGCGCGTAGATTTGTCCTACGGTGCGGTTAACACCCCAGCGACTCCCCATTTCGCCAAAATGGAGAATGAAACCGGCGGCCAGCGGGGAGTGGGTATGCATGATTTACTAATTCCAGTAATTGCTGGAAAGTCTAGTAAAAAATGGGGGAATTCTCAAGTTGTGCTATTGACGGAATCCGGTCCGTAATTTCAGGAAATCCAGAATGCCCTGGGCCGCCCGACGCCCGGAAGCGAAGCAGGCGGTGAGCAGATAGCCGCCGGTGGGCGCTTCCCAATCCAGCATTTCCCCGGCGCAGAAGACGCCGGGCAGGGCGGTCAGCATCATTTGCGCGTCAAGGCTGTCGAAGCGGACGCCGCCGGCGGTGCTGATGGCTTCATCCAGAGGGCGGCAGGCGGTCAGGGGGACGGGAAGTTGCTTGATGGCGGCTGCCAGGCGCGCCGGGCAATTCCGGGTTTCCGGGGTTAATGTCTCGCGCAGCAGGGCGGCCTTCACTTCCGGCAAGCCCAGACGGTTGCGGAGGATGGTGGACAGGGATTTACCGTGACGCGGTTTTTCCAGTTCGCTCTGAATCCGCTGGCTATCCCGCCCCGGCATCAGGTCGATGTGCAGGGTGGAGCGGCCGGTGGCGAGCAGGTCGTCACGCAAGCGGGCCGAGAGGGCATAGACCAGTCCGCCTTCCATCCCGGTACGGGTGATCATCAGGTCGCCCCGCTTGCGCAGCCAGCCGCCACGACCATCCGGGCAGGCAATTTCCACGGTCTTCACCGGTTGCCCGGCAAAGCGTTCGGCAAATCCCGGCGACCAGGCGGCATCGAAGCCACAATTGGCCGGTTTCAGCGGCGCCATGGCCACGCCTTTTGCCGCCAGCCACGGCACCCACGCCCCGTCCGAACCCAGTCGCGCCCAACTGCCCCCGCCCAGCGCCAGCAGGCAGGCGTCGGGCCGGAGGGTGATCTCGCCGGCCGGGGTTTCCACGCGCAGGGCGCCGTCCGGGGTCCAGCCGATCCAGCGATGGCGTACCCGGATTTCCAGTCCGGACCCGCGCAGCCGGTGCAGCCAGGCGCGCAGCATCGGCGCGGCCTTCATGCCTTGCGGGAATACCCGGCCGGAGCTGCCGGTGAAGGTGGGGATGCCCAGGTCCTCTGCCCAGCGGCGCAGCGCCTCGGGGGGGAAGTCACGGATCATGGCCTGGAGATGGGGCTCGGCCTCGCCATAACGGGACAGGAAAAGATCCAGCGCTTCGGCATGCGTGAGATTGAGGCCGCTCTTGCCCGCCATCAGGAATTTCCGGCCCAGCGAGGGGCGGGAGTCGTAGAGCGTGACGGCCACACCGGCCTGTAGCAGCACTTCGGCGGCCATCAGTCCGGCCGGACCGCCGCCCATGATGGCGACGGCTGCGGGCGGAGAGGAATAATCGGACATGACGACGGGCCGGTGCGTGGGAAAACGGCCCGCGATTATAGCGGTTTTACCGCCTCAGGTATGGGCGGGATGATGCTCGCCGGGTTTGATGATGCCCTGCTCGCGGTCGCCGAACATGCTGGCCAGGGCATCCACCTGCGCCTTGCGGCCGCGCGCCTCCTGGCCCTCGCGCAGCATCGGCAGCAGCCGCTGTCCGGTGTACAGCGCGAAGCGCGGCCCCAGCGTCAGCAGCGGAAACCACGGCAGTTCGCCCGAGGGCAAGCCCAGCCGTTCCATCTTGTCCTTGCCCAGGAAGTAGCGGCTGACGCTGAGATGCTGGTGATAGGCCAGCTTGCGGCGGGCCTCCTCGAATTGCGGGAAGTGCCGTTCCAGCGGCTCCTGCGCCAAGGCGTTGGCCAGTTCACGGCTGGTCTCGTCGGTGCGGCTTTGCGTCATCAGCGTGTGGTACAGCAGCACCACGCCGCGACCTTCGGTAAAGGCCAGCCATTTTTCGTCCACGCCCATCAGCCAGCAGACATAGCTCCAGAAATGCATCATCGCCTTCGACTCGCGCGGCGTGACCGGGATACCCAGCAAACGCAACCCGCCCAGCGTCACCACACAGAACGCGAGGTAAGTGGCGATCATGTCCACCTGGCTGACCGGCAGTCCCCATTCGCTGCTGTCCCAGTCCGGGCGCTTTTGCAGGTTGCGGCGCACCAGCGCATGCACCAGCCGCACGTGCAGAGTTGACTTGTAGCCCGGACCGCCGCGACGCATGCCGTCGGTTTCCGTGCAGTCGATCCACCACTTGCCGGTTTCGGCAATGCGCGCCGAGGCGCCCTTGTTCAGCGCGCCGGTCAGCACCAGCGTCTTGTTGAAGCCGGACAGCATGTAGCCGCCCATCAGGCCCAGATCGCGCAGTACATAAGGCGCCGCCAGCCCGGTGCGGTGCATGAAGCGCACCGCCTCGTCCAGCAGCTCCGGTTCAACCCAGGCGGGACGTTGTTCCACCAGCCGGAAGAAGCGTTGCAGCGGTTCGGGGGCATCGGGCACGCTGTCGATGCCATGCTCCAGCGCCCGGTTGAACAGGGCGCGTCCCTGTTTCGGCTCGTGGGTGTACAACCAGTCCAGCAGCCGGTCCATTTCGGCGTCGCCGTTCCACAGTTCATCCGCCATCGCCGCGTGTTCCTCGCGGGTGGGGGAAATTTCGCGGCCCAGCCACAGGCGTTGCCACAGCGGCGTCTTGGTGCGGGTCTTCTCAAATGGGCGGGCGCGTCGCGGAGCGGGGCGGGCGATGGCGGCAGCAGTCATAATCAATCTCGTGGGCGCGTGGGGTGCTTGCACCGACAGTAATGTGAAATTATATTCGCATTCAATTCGCGTTAATG
>CAZPZK010000164.1:0-6759 GCA_964591095.1 uncultured Moraxellaceae bacterium
GAGGAGGAGGAAAAACCTTGGTGGGGGGAGCGGGTGACGACATCCTTGAAGGTGTGGCGCCCGGTTTTTTCGAATTCAATTCGCTGGTGGGGGGCGTTGGCGATGATACCTATGTCCTGCGGGTTCAGGGAGCGGACTCCATCATCGAGACCTCCGGCACACTGGAAGGCGTTGACACCGTAGTCACTTCTTTTTCCTATTGGTTGACCGGTCAGGACAGTATTGAGTCACTGACTCTCGCTTCCGGCCCCTATGGATATGATCAGGCTTGGGATGCCACCGGCAACGAATATGACAACGTGCTGCGTGGCAACAATGCCCATAATGTACTGAATGGCGGCGCCGGTTTCGATATTCTGATTGGCAATGGCGGCGATGATTTTTATGTGGTCCATGATGCCGTGGACATTCTGATTGAGGAGGCTGGGGGTGGCTTTGATACTGTATTTGCTTACGTTGATTACATTCTGCCGGCCTATATTGAAGAACTGGAAATGACTTATGGGAGTGCTGTCGCAGGTACGGGTAATGAACTGGACAATTTGATTACCGGGAATACCTACAATAATATCCTGCGTGGCGGTGCCGGTAACGATCAATTGCTGGATAGAGGAGTCACCTCAAATGACCAGCTGGATGGCGGCGAGGGCGAGGACAGCTTGTCCGGAGGTGGCGGGAACGATACTTATCGGGTCGACAATGCCGGTGATGTCGTGATTGAAACCGAGAACAACGGCCTCGACAGTGTATTCTCCACCGTCGATTTCACCCTCGCCGCCAACGTCGAAAACCTGACCCTGCAAGGTCCGCTGGACATCGACGGCGCGGGCAACGACCTCGCCAACCAGCTCACCGGCAACAGCGGCGACAACATTCTTACCGGTGGTGCAGGCAAAGACATCCTCAGCGGCGACGGCAACACCCTCGCTCCGCTGGCCAATACACTGCTGGGCGGCATGGAACTCCTGGCGGGCGATGCCGGGGTCGGCAGCATGCTCACCCACGACGACGACACCTCCATCGCCCTCGATCTGGGTACGGCGGTCATCACCGTGGCCGGGCAGAATTTCACTGGCGACAACCAACTGTTCATCAGCAGCAACGGCCTGCTCAGCTTCGGCGCAGCCTACTCGCAAAACTTCAACACCAATCTGCAGGCCGGCACCGAACCGGTCTTCATGTTGGCTGCGCTGTGGGACGACTGGGTTACCAACCGTGACGCCCAGGACCAGGTGCTGGTCAAGCTGTCAGATGACAATAGCGACGGCATACAAGACCACCTGCAAGTGCAGTGGGATGTCCACCATTACTCGGCCGGCAACAACCTGGTCAGTTTCCAGATTGAAATCGCCAATGGCCAGGTGCAGTACCATTATTTCAACCTCGACACCGGCGATGCCGCGACGGCCAACGGCCTGCAGGCCACGGTGGGCTTGAAGCTGCCGGCGGCGACGGAGCTGCTGTCCTTCAATCAGACGGTGTCGGGTTGGGGCACCTTGCGCTGGGCCGCCGGCGCCGGAGATGACGTGCTGGACGGCGGGCTGGGCAATGACACCCTGAGCGGCGGCGGCGGCAACGATAGCTATCAGATTGACAGCCGTTACGACAAGGTTGTGGAGCTGGCCAATGGCGGCGAGGATGAGGTTTTCAGCACGGTGTCGCTGGCACTGGCCAATGAAGTGGAACACCTCACCCTGCAAGGTTCCGCGCTGGGCGGCACCGGCAATGCGCTGGCCAACCGCCTCACCGGCAACGCATCGGGCAATACGCTCAAGGGCAACGCGGGCGAGGATATCCTGGACGGCGGCGGCGGCGCGGATGTCCTGCAGGGCGGCAGCGACGCGGACATCCTGCTCGGCGGCTCGGGCAACGACCGGCTGGAGGGCGGTGACGGCGCGGACACCCTCACCGGCGGCGCGGGCAATGACGGGTTGCTGGGCGGGTTGGGTGATGACGAATACCGCCTCGGCCGGGGCTCCGGGGTGGATACGCTGACGGATAGTGATATGACGCCCGGCAACCTGGATGTGCTGCTGTTCGATGATGGCTCGGTGAAGCGTGACCAGTTGTGGTTCCGGCAGGTGGGCAGTGATCTGGAGGTGCGGATTACCGGCACGTCGGACCGGGTGTCGGTGAAGGGGTGGTATGCCTCCGCCGACAACCGGGTGGAGGAAATCCGGACACAGGACGGAGATGTACTTCGCGCCGACGATGTTCAGGCGCTGGTGACGGCCATGGCGGCCTTCTCGCCGCCCAAGCTGGGCAATACCTCGTTGAACAGCACGCTGCATGCCGCGCTGGACGGCGTGATCGCCGCCAGCTGGAGCTGAGCCGGAATTACAACGCCAGATCTGTCGGCGCCAGCACTTCCACCGTCTTGCCAAACCCGCGCAGCCACCACACCAGCTGCGCGGTGTTGCGGACGGTCGCCTCCACTTTCAGCCTGCCGTCTTCCTGTTCGGCGATGACCTGATCCTCGCTGAGGCGGCATTCATGCAGGTGCTCGCCCGCCTTCGCCTCGAACAGCGCCACCAGCTTGACCGGCTCGCCCTGGCCAAAGCCCAGCGCGCCGCTGTCCAGATAGCCGTCGATGGTGAAGCCGGGCGGGATCTCGGCGGCGGCCTTGGTCATTTCCGCGCTGACGAAACGATGCAGCGCAAACAACCGGATCTTTTCGTCGCTGTCGGCGCGGGTGGCGACCAGATAGATCACGGCCCCGCGCTGGACGATGGCCAGCGGATTGAGCACATAGTCGGCCGCGACCTTGTCATAGCGGCGTTGATAGCTCACGGCCAGCTGGCGGTTGGCCAGCAGCCCCTCATAGACGGCCTGCTGCGCCCCGCGGTCGACGGCGGGCGGGATCAGCGGTTGCGTCGGCGGAATGATGCGCACGCAGTCCAGCCAGTGACGGCCCTGATTGCCGTCGCTGAGATTGATGGTGCGCCGCGCCATGTCGAACCACGGCCGCAGTTCATCCAGCAGGCTGGGCGGCAGCAGGTGGCGCAAGTGATCCTCCACCATCAGGAAGGTGACCGCCTGGCTGGTGGTGATGTGCGGCAGGCTGGAAATCTGGGCGTCGGCGCGCCAGCGCCAGCCCTGCGGCGAGGCGTTGTTGTGTTCCAGCGGAAAGCGCTCGGCGAGCTGGTTGAGGTCGCGCTGGATGGTGCGCAGGCTGACTTCGATGCCATCCTGCACCAGTCCCTTCATCAGGTCGGTGGTGCCGATCCACTTGCCTTGCGGCAGCCGTTGCAGTATCAGCCACTGCCGGTGCAGGCTGCTGGCTTTTTCCTTGCTCATCATGATGTTTTTCTTGGGCTAATGGCGTTGTGTGGCTGGAAATTACCCTGCCTGCCGCAGGAACTCAAGCCTGACACCGGCCCATGACGACAATTAATGACGCTCAAAATCCACGCGACACAGGCGGTCGCCGGGCAGTTCCTGATCACTCCCGCAGCCGGTGATCCCTTTGCATAATGAAACGGCTCACAAACGAAGCGGGAGAAACGATCATGATGCTGTCAATACTGATGCTGGGAAGCGCGCTGTTGCTGATGTCGCGGTATCGCGTCTGGCTGGTCTTCGCGGCCGGAGGCGTGGTCTTCGCGGCGGCGGTCTGGGCCATGATGCGCCTGATGGTTCAGGTATTGCCCGACGAACTGACGGTTTTGGCGGGTGTGCTGTCTTTCCTGATTGTGACGGGTTTCATATTCTCACTGTTGGAAGAGCCGAATGCCATGTCGGTTCGCGAGATCGGTAACAGGGTTTCAGGGAGATAGTGATGACCGAATCCGGCGAAGTCATATTGGTGGAAGAGGACGCGGTCTGCTTTACGCAGGACGCGGCGTGCCCGCGGTCATGGAATGCCTTGCGCCCCACGGAGGATACGTCGGTCCGGGTGTGCGGCACCTGCGGTCGCACCGTGCATTTTTGCGGCAGCAAGGAAGAGGCCTATGCCAAGGCCTCCGAACAGCAGGCGGTGGCGACCCCGCTGTTCAAGCCGGCGGCCATGCCGCCGCGCATTCGCGCCGCCTGACATCCCTCCCGAGGAGCGGTTTGTGTCTGTAGCCGATGGCCTGCTCCGTTGGAGGCCCTTTCTCGCGCACGGGTGCTGACGGCCGTTTCCCGCGCCGTCCCCCGGCTCCGCTATAATCCCTCCCCCTTATCAAGCCCACCGGAAGTAATCCGTCATGAAGCGGCCCCTGTTGCTGTTGCTGACCCTGGCCTGTTCCGTCCTGGCCCATGCGGCGGAGCGCCCCAAGGTGGCCCTGGTGTTGTCCGGCGGCGGCGCGCGCGGCATCGCCCATGTTGGCGTGCTCAAGGTGCTGGAGGAAGCGCGCGTGCCGGTGGACTGCGTGGTCGGCACCAGCATGGGCGCCATTGTCGGCGGGGCGGCGGCCACCGGCATGACCGCCGCCGAAATGGAGCAACGGGTGCGCGGCGCCGACTGGGATTACCTTTTCGGCGACCGGCCGCACCGTCGCGATATTCCCTACCTGCGCAAGCGCGATGACGGCCAGGATTACTTCGATTTTACCCTGACGCTGCGCAACTTCTGGCCGGTGCCGCCGCGCAACCTGGTCGGCGTGCATTACATCACCCAGTTCTTCCGCGAGCTGACCGGCGGTCTGGAGGTCGACCGTTTTGACCAGTTGCCCATTCCCTACCGCGCCATTGCCGCCAACATCGAAAACGGCGAAACCGTGATCATGGACCAGGGCGACCTGCCGCTGGTCATGCGCGCGAGCATGAGCGTTCCGGGCGTCTTTCCGCCGGTCTCCTACAAGGAGCAGCTGGTGGTGGATGGCGGCATCGTCAAGAACATGGGCGTGGATGTCGGCCGCCGGCTGTGCGGCGACGTGGTGGTGGCCGTCAACGTCTCCTCGCCCAATGCCGGCAAGGACAAGCTGGAGTCGCTGTTCGCGGTCAGCGAGCAGACCATCAATATCGCCGTGCAGAAGGACATGCAGGCGCAGATCGCCACGCTGGGCGCGCGCGATGTCCTGATCACCCCGGATCTGGCCGGATTGACGTCCACCGATTTCAACGAGGCCCGGCGCATGATTGCCGCCGGGGAGGCCGCCGCCCGCGCCGCCCTGCCGGGCCTGCGCGCGATGGCGCTCACGCCGGAAGCCTATGCCGCCTGGCGCGCCGGGGTGGAGTCGCGCAAGCCGCGGCACCGCCAGATCGGCAAGGTCGAGATCACGCCGACGCGCTGGGTCAGCAAGGCGGTGCTGAAGTCGCTGCTGGACGTGCGCAAGGGCGAACCGCTGGACCAGGCGGAATTGCACCGCCGCATCGACCGCATCTACGCGCGCGGCGACTTTGTCCGCTTGACCTATCAACTGCTGCCGACGTCCGAGGGATCGCTGTTGCGGATCATTCCCGTTGAAAAGGACGGCCGCGACTTCCTGCGCCTCGGCCTCAAGCTGAACAGCGATTTTTCCGGCGACTCCGGTTTCGGCCTCAAAGCGGGGTTGCGGCGCACGTGGTTGAACGATCTGGGCGCCGAATGGCAGCTGCAGGGTGAAATCGGCGAGGCCCGCGCCCTGCGCACCGAATTCTTTCAGCCCACGGTGCTCAATGGCGCCTTTTTTGTCGCGCCGTGGGGAGAAATGCGCGACGATCCGCGCGATGTCGTCATCAACCGCGACAAGGTGGTGGGTAACCGCGTCAAGCGCGTCGGCGGCGGTGTGGATTTTGGCTCCGAGCTGGACAAGTGGGGGGAAGTTCGCGCCTTTGTGAAAGCGGAGCATGTGAAGTGGACCTCGGCCCTGGAAACGGTCTTTCCCTTGGTGGGGGAGAGCTATACGCAGGCCGGATACGGTTTGCGTCTGGTGTATGACCAACTCGACAACCCGCGTTTCCCGCGTAGCGGCAACTGGGTCAGGATCGATGCCTTTACCACCGACACCGGCCTTGGCAGTGACCGCCGCTACCGCAAGGTGTCGCTGGACTGGCGGCGCGCCTTCACCTGGGAACCCTACACTCTGTTCATGACGGCGCGCGGCGGCAGCGCGCTCGGCAGCGTGTTGCCCTATGCGGAGGAATTCCAGCTTGGCGGTCCGATGAACCTGTCCGCCTACCGCCCGTCGGAGCTGGCGGGCAACACCTTCTTCCTGTCGCGGGTGCTGGGTTACCGGCAAGTGAAGGAAATGCCGCCAGCGCTCGGCGGCGGTGTCTATCTGGGGCTATTGGCGGAGGCGGGCAATGCCTCGCCGGATAGCGAGTGGCGAAGCGCCCTGGTTCGCCAGCCGGCCTGGAGCGTGGGCGGGGTCGTGGCGGCGGATACCCGGCTGGGGCCGCTGTACCTGACGCTGGCGCAGGGGGAGGGCGGCCGGCGCTCGGCCAGCCTGACGCTGGGGATCAGTTATTGAGGCCCTTCCGGCCCTTGGGCTTGACCTCGCGACCTGCTACATTCGGGGTTTCCTGTCCCCCGTTGGTATAAGCAGAAAAGGTCCCGGCATGAACCAGTTTCAATTGATGTTGCTTTTCATGGCGGCGCGCATGCGCTTCCTCGCCTCCCATCATTCCGGTTTCATGGCGCTGCTGCACAACCGCAAATTCGTGATCCAGATGCAGACGATGGACGGCCAGACCGTCCGTTATTTCTCGATCAAGAACCGCCGCGTCTATTCCCGCGCCAAGGCGCACGCCAAGCCGGACTTCCTGTTGACGTTCAAGGATGCCGAATACGCCGTCAAGACGCTGGCCAAGGCCTCGCCGATGGCCTTCATGAAGGGCATGCAGGCCGGCGACATC
>CAZPZK010000165.1:0-6733 GCA_964591095.1 uncultured Moraxellaceae bacterium
CAACCGGGCTTCCCGCGTCTCCCAATACCAGCGCGGCATGTTGGGCACATCGGTATAGACACGCGCCAGCGCATCCATGCTGGTATCCAGCAACCCTTCCGCCCGGAAGGAGCGCAGACGCTTGCCTTCCTCATGACGGGCGAAGGTCTTGATGTGCCGCAACTCATCGTGCCGGACCAGCACCCACTGCCCCGGCGGGCCGTCTTCCCGCAACTCGTCAAGGTCATCCGCGGCTGCCAGGGCGTGACCGCCCATTAGCATGAAAACCACCATGAATACCCAATGCCAGCGCTGCCGCATAAGCCAATCCCCGCTCTTGTTCTTTTATCAATGGATCGGATGGGACACGTCACGCTTCCGAATCCGGCAATTGCCGCCCATGCCCTGCAAGATAGCAATTACACTCTATACTGCGCAAATACCGGCACGAAATTTCTTGCCCGCGCCGCCAAAGCTTTTCGGCTTTTTGCCCTTCAGTCATTGACATTGCGGGCCTGCCCTTTAGCATCAAGTGAATAAGCCCCGCCTTCCAGAATAGAGCACGTTCATGAGCGACCACGACAAGAAACACGCCAGCACGCCCGGCAAGCGCTTCATGCGGCTGGCCGGGATGACGGCCAGCATTACCGGCAAGGTGATGAGCAACTCGTTCAAGAGCATGGTTGGCAACGCCGAGGAAAAGGCCGAAGCCCGCAGCCAGATGTATACCGAGATCGGCAAGCAGATCGCCAACACCCTGGGCGAAATGAAGGGCGCGGTGATGAAGGTCGGCCAGATTGCTTCCCAGTACCAGGATATCTTTCCGCCGGAAATCGCGCAGGCGATGACACGCCTGCAAAAGGAAGCGCCGCCCATGCCCTTCGGCGTGATCGAGCAGCAGATCATCCACGAACTGGGGGCCAGGCCCGCCGAGAAATTCGCCCACTTTGACGAGAAGCCCTTTGCCGCCGCCTCCATCGGCCAGGTTCACCGCGCCCGCCTGCACAGTGGCGAAGAGGTGATCGTCAAGGTGCAATACCCAGGCGTCGCCGAATGTTGCGAATCCGACCTCAAGCATCTGCGCATGGCGCTGAAGCTGGCCGGCGTCATCAAGCTGAGCAAGGAGCTACAGGAACAGTTGTTTGATGAAATCCGCTCCTCGCTGCACTCCGAGCTGGACTATCTGGAAGAGGCCGCCAACCTTCGGGAATTCGGGGAATTCCATGCCGGGGACGACAAGGTGATCATTCCCAGGGTCTTTGACGATTACACCAGCACCCGCGTGCTGACCCTGAGTTATGAAGCCGGCGACAGCTTGCAGACCGCCAAGCATTATCCACATCAGGTCCGCAACGCGCTGGGGCAGAAGCTGTTCCAGGTGCTCTGCGAGCAGCTCTACAACCTGCAGGCGCTGCATTGCGATTCCCATCCGGGCAATTTCGCCTTCCGTCCGGACGGAACGCTGGTTATCTACGACTTTGGCTGCGTCAAGCGGCTGAATCCGATGCTGGTCGGGGAGTTCAAGCGTCTGGTGAAAGCGGCGCTGCACAATGACTACGCCACCGTGGAAGCGGTGCTGCGGGATTTGGGCATCCGTACCCACGGAGGGCCGGAGGTGCCGCCGGAATACTATCTGGAGTGGATTGACATCCTGCTGGATCCCTTGCGCGACAAGAGCTTCGATTTTGGACACAGCAAGGTGCACGAGCAGGTGCTGGGCAAGGCCAAATCCCTGATCCAGTATTGGGACAGTTTCCAGCCCTCCGCCGAAACCATGATGATCAACCGCGCCATTGGCGGTCATTACTGGAACATGGTGCATCTGGGCGTGCACAGTAACTTCGGGCGGCCGTTGCAGGGTTACCTGTAGCCGCCCACCGCCGTGCCCGTCAGCGTCAGCCGCTCCACATTCGCCGACAGGGTGTGGGTTACCGAGCTGTAGACAGCGTCGTTGCCTTCGTCGCTGTACTCCTGGACCGAATCATAACGGGAGTCAACATAGTACACATCATCCCCCATCCCCCCCACCAGCGTGTCATTGCCGGCGCCGCCGATCAGGGTGTCATTGCCTTCCAGACCGTACAGCCGGTTCTTCCCGGCATTGCCGGTCAGCCGGTCAGCCGGTTGCCCAGCTCATTCCCCTCCCCGTCTATCGCCAGACTGCCGGTCAGCGTCAGGTATTCGACATTGGCGCCCAAGGTAAAGCTGACCGAGGACATCACCTAGTCCTGCGTGCCTTCATCCAGGAGTTCACTGACGGTATCGCCGGGATTGTCGACCACAAACGTGTCGTTGCCGGTTCCCCCCAGCATCTGGTCCGCGCCTTCCCCGCCGTCGATCGTGTCATTGCCGCCCAAGCCGGACAGGATGTCATCACCCGCCGTGCCGGTCAGCACATCGTTATCCTCGGTACCGTAAATCGTGGGATCACTCATGAGTCTTACTCCGTGGTGTAAAGGGATAATCCGCTTCAGGGTTTCCGGTATCATTATTTGCGCCGCCGATACCTGATTAATTATAAGGATATTAACAGGTTTGAAATCGCGCGGCTCCGGCGGCAAGACAAACGGTCAAGACGCCACGGGTAGCTGCTGGCAAGTAGACGCGTCACGACTACACTGAAATCAGGCATGCCGCGCGGAGTAAACCGATGAGCCTGATCCGTGACACCTTTCCGGAATATCCGCTCCAGCAATGGCTGGATGACAACGGTGAGTGGGTCAAGCCATTGCCTGCGCATTGGGCGGCGCCGGAACGCTGGCTGGAGGCTTACACCCACTTGTGGCGGACGCGGCTGTTTGACCGCAGGGCCATTGCCCTGCAACGCACCGGACAGCTGGGCACCTATGCCGGCTGCCTGGGGCAGGAAGCGGTGAGCGGCGCTGTCGGCTATGCCCTGCGCGACGACGATATCCTGGTGCCGTATTACCGCGACCAGGCGGCCCAGTTGAAGCGCGGCGTGCGCATGAGCTCCATCCTGCGCTTTTGGGGTGGCGATGAATGGGGCGCCCATGACGGTCCGCCGCGCGATCTGAGCTGGTGCATTCCGATTGCCACCCAGATTACCCATGCTGCCGGCGTGGCCACCGCGCTCAAGCTCCGTCACGAATCCGGCGCGGTGCTGACCACTTGCGGCGACGGGGCCAGCTCCCGAGGTGATTTTTATGAGGCCTTGAATCTGGCCGGCGTCTGGCACCTGCCACTGGTCACCGTCATCAACAACAATCAATGGGCCATCTCGGTCCCGCTCAGCCAGCAGACCGCCGCCCGCACGCTGGCGCAAAAGGCCGTGGCTTGCGGCATTCCCGGCATCCGGGTGGATGGCAATGATTTCTTTGCGCTGGTGCTGGTGCTGGAAGAGGCCCTGATGCGCGCCCGCGACGGCAAAGGGCCGACTCTGGTCGAAGCCGTCAGTTACCGCCTGTGCGACCACACCACCGCCGACGACATGAGCCGGTATGCAGACGGCCAGGCCCGTGAAGCGGCGGCGAAACACGAACCCTTGCTGCGCTTCCGGCGGTTGCTGGAGCGGGAATGCCAATGGAATGAAACCCGGCAACAGTCGCTGGAAGTGCAACTGCAGGCTGAAATCGCCGCCGGAATTCAGGAGTATCTGGACTTGCCGCCCTCCCGGCCGGAAGACATGTTTGATTACCTGTACGCCGAGGCGGATTCCGACCTGCTTCAACAAAAAGCCGCGTGGCTATCCACCCGGAGCCGATCATGAAGCTGACGCTGGTTGAAGCCGTCGATCTGGCGCTGGCCCGCGCCATGACCGAGGACGAACGCGTCATCCTGCTGGGCGAGGATGTCGGGCGCAATGGCGGCGTGTTCCGCGCCACGGTCGGCCTGCGCGAACGGTTTGGACCGCGACGGGTGCTGGACACGCCGCTGGCCGAAACCCTGAGTGCCGGCCTGGCCGTTGGCATGAGCAGCCAAGGCCTGCGTCCGGTGGCGGAAATCCAGTTCATGGGCTTTATCTATGCCGCCCTGGAGCATCTGATCTCGCATGCCGCCCGCTTCCGCAACCGCACGCGGGGGCGACTGAGCTGCCCGCTGACCTTGCGCACGCCCTTCGGCGCGGGGATCCGCGCCCCCGAACACCACTCCGAGAGCACCGAGGCGATGCTGGCGCACGTGCCGGGCCTGAAGGTGGTTGCCGCCTCCTCGCCCCGCACCGCCTACGGCCTGCTGCTTTCCGCCATCCGCGATCCGGATCCGGTGATTTTTCTCGAACCCGAACGTCTTTACCGCAGCCTCAAGGAAGAAGTCGCCGATGACGGCCAAGGCTTGCCGCTGGGAGAATGCCTGGTCTGGCGGCAAGGCACGGACCTGACGCTGGTCAGTTGGGGCGCCGCTGTTCAGGACTGTCTGCGGGCGGCGGACGTACTGGCCGTCGAGGGGGTATCCTGCGAGGTCATTGATGTTGCCACCCTGCGGCCGCTCGACCTGCCTACCCTCTTGACCTCGGTGGCCCTGACCGGACGATGCGTCATCGTGCAGGAAGCCGTGCGCGGTGGCGGCTTCGCCAGCGAAATCAGCGCCCGGTTGGGGGAGTCGGCGTTTCATGCCCTGCGCGCGCCGATCCGTCGCGTCACCGCGCCCGATGTGATTGTTCCCTACGCGCGTCTGGAGTCGAGTTACCTGCCGCAAGTCTCCGACATCCTGGCGGCCGCGCGCCAGACCCTGGAGGATGGATCATGAGCCTGCTCCTGTTGCCGGACCTGGGTGAAGGCCTGCATGAGGCCCGACTCACTGAGTGGCTGTGCCAACCCGGCGAGTCACGGTCGCTGGGCGAGCCGGTGCTGGCGGTGGAAACGGCCAAGGCCGTGGTCGAGATCCCCGCACCTTGCGCCTTGACGCTGGAGGAGCAACTGGTCGACGCGGGAAACCTGGTCGGGGTGGGAAAACCGCTATTCCGCTATCAGGAGGCCTCCGGAAAATCCCCTTTGACCGGTGATGCGGGGAGTGTCGTCGGCACCCTGGCGACGGCGGCCAACGAGGGGGAAGATCGCCCCTTCTGGCGCGGTCGGGAACGGTTCAGCGCAGAGGATTGCCTGGAGGCCCAGCGCCGGTCTTCGCGTCAGGCGTCGACTCGCGCCACGGAGGCCATCCGCCCGCCCGTCATGGCGGACTCCCCGCGCCCGCTGGCAGGCGCGCGACTGCAGATGTGCCGGCAACTGTCCGCCGCCCACCGTGATGTGGTGCAAGCCACCGTGTTTGATGAGGTCCTGCTCCCCAAAAAGTACCGGCCGCTCCTGCCCCGGATGATCATGGCCATTGGCGCGGCCTGCCGGGCCGTGCCCGAGGCCAACGCCTGGCTGCGGAATGAAAAGCTAATCCTGCACCCGCAACTGCATCTGGGCCTCGCGGTGGATACCCCTCATGGATTGTTGGTGCCCGTGCTGCCGGATGCGGGAAATCTCGGGCTGGATGAGCTGGCGGCGATGATCAAAACTGCTGTTGACGATGCCCGCGAACAGCGACTACCGCCCGGTGCCTCGCGGGGAGCCACCCTGACCTTGTCCAGCTATGGCGGTTTGGGTGGCGGACATGCGACCCCGCTGGTGATGCCCCCTCAGGTGATGATTGTCGGTGTTGGCGCCATTCGTAAGGAATATGTGCTGTCAAGCAAGGGAAAACTCCGCAAACAACGACGGCTGCCGCTATCCCTCAGTTTTGATCATCGGGCGCTCACCGGCGGCGAGGTCATTCGTTTCCTGCAGGCGCTGAAATCCGCTCTGACCCCCTGACACGAAAAAGGGCAGGCTTTCACAAGCCTGCCCTTTTCTCAGGTCCCACTCCTCCCGCCTAGAGCAGGAACAAGGCCGCCAGCACGCCAATCACGATCAGGATGACGGAAACGATCAACCCGACATTGCTGACTTCCACCACGGTCTGCGCCGGGGGCGGGGTTGTTGTCGGCTGCGAAGCCGGACGCGATGGCTCCGGCGCGGAAACCGGGGGCGGAGTCGACGCGCCATGAGACGACGGCGCCGACGGCGTCTTGGCGGGGGCGGGTTGCGTCGGCTTGGCGGCCGCGCCGCCGGCTACCGGCCGGAACTGCGTACGCTCCGCTTCTTCCTCGAAGTTCTCGATGGCGACCGTATCGGCCGGGCCGACCACCTTGAAGCACATGGCGTCAAACTTCACTTCATCGCCATTCTTCAACTGGATCTCATCATGCTTCTTGCCATTGATGAAACTGCCGTTGGAGGAGCCCAGATCCTTGACCCACAACAGCCCGCCACGCACGGAAAACTCGGCATGCCGACGGGAGACATGGGCGCCGCCGACCACGATGTCGCAATGGGGATCGCGGCCCACCACCTTGGTGCCCTCAATCGGAAACATGCGACCGGAAATGACGCCGGTCGTAGCCTTGACCTGCCACAACGGAGCGGCCTTGGCCGGGATGTCACGCTTGATGACCGGGGCGTTTTCCGGCGGCGCCTTGGTGGGGTCGATCACCTGCAATTCAACCAGATGCAGGCGGATCACGTCGCCGACATGCACCTCGACCCGCTGGCTCACCGGCTGGTCGTTCAGGAATGTTCCGTTCACGCTCCCCGCGTCCCGCAGGTAAAGCTTGCCGTCCTCCTGCTGGAGTTCGGCATGAAAGACGCTGACGCCTTCATCATTGATGACAAGGCCATTGCTCTTGTCACGGCCGATGGTGAGGCGGGGATCCACCAGCCAGAATGCCGGCTGGCGACGATCAAGAAACTGGATCTTTAACATGACTGGTCTCTTC
>CAZPZK010000166.1:0-6688 GCA_964591095.1 uncultured Moraxellaceae bacterium
GCATCATGTCGCCGTGGGCGGTGAAGCGGCTGCAGGAGTTTGGCGGCGATATCAGCAAATTCCGCGTCGTGAAGCTGTACCCCAGCATCCTGCACCAACTGGCCGTGTCCAAGACCGAGCCGGGCGATGAGAACAACCAGGACATTTCCGCGCTGGTCGGCAAGGTGGATATCCGCAAGCTGGAAGACTTCCCGCAGAACGACGCCGACGCCTATTCCTTTTCCGGCGGGCTGTGCAAGGCCAATCGCGGGCTGATGGAATTCGTCGAAATGTTCAAGGCACCGATCAAGGTGCTGCACCCGCTGCTGACCGCGACCCAGGAAGGCAACTACAACGGCACCGAGGCCATCGGCCCCATCCCCTTTGACGGCGTGGTGCTGGCGCATTCCAACGAATCGGAGTGGCTGAACTTCCGCAACAACAAAAACAATGAAGCCTTTATTGACCGCATCTTTATCGTCAAGGTGCCCTACTGCCTGCGGGTGACGGAAGAAATCCTGATTTACCAGAAGCTGCTGGATCATTCGTCGCTGAGCGCCAGTCCCTGCGCGCCCGACACGCTGAAGATGCTGGCGCAATTCAGCGTGCTGTCGCGGCTGAAGGAGCCGGAAAACTCCAGCATTTTCTCCAAGATGCGCATCTATGACGGCGAGAACCTGAAGGATACCGACCCGCGCGCCAAGTCCTATCAGGAATACCGGGACACGGCGGGCGTGGACGAAGGCATGAACGGCCTGTCGACGCGCTTCGCCTTCAAGATCCTGTCGAAGGTTTTCAACTACGATATCAGCGAGATCGCCGCCAATCCCGTGCATTTGCTGCACGTTCTGGAAATGCAGATCGAACAGGAGCAGTTCGCCAACGACACCGCCGCCCGCTACCTGCGCTTCCTGAAGGAATACATGGCGCCGCGCTATGTCGAGTTCATCGGCAAGGAAATCCAGACCGCGTATCTGGAATCGTATTCCGAATACGGCCAGAACATCTTCGACCGCTATGTGCAGTACGCCGATTTCTGGATCCAGGACCAGGAATTCCGCGACCCGGATACCGGCGAAATCTTCAACCGTCAGGCGCTGAACGAGGAACTGGAAAAGATCGAGAAGCCGGCGGGCATTTCCAACCCGAAGGACTTCCGCAACGAGGTGGTCAACTTCGTGCTGCGCGCCCGCGCCAACAACAACGGCAAGAATCCGACCTGGATGTCGTACGAGAAGCTGCGCACGGTGATCGAGAAGAAGATGTTCTCCAACACCGAAGACCTGCTGCCGGTGATTTCCTTCAATCCGAAGGCGTCGAAGGCCGACCAGCAGAAGCATCAGGACTTTGTGCGCCGCATGACCGATCGCGGCTATACCGAGAAGCAGGTGCGGCTGCTGTGCGAATGGTATTTGCGGTTTAGAAAAGCCCAGTAATCCGGTTCCGGAGGTGGCATGAGCTACATCATCGACCGTCGCCTGAACGGCCGGCACAAGAGCATGGTCAACCGCCAGCGCTTCCTGGACCGCTACAAGGCGCAGATCCGCGAGTCGGTGTCGGAGGCGGCAGGCAAGCGCAGTATTACCGACATGGATCGCGGCGAGTCCGTGACGCTGCCTACGCGCGACATTTCCGAGCCGGTGTTCCACCACGGACCGGGCGGCTCGCGGGAAATGGTGCATCCCGGCAACAAGGAGTTCGTGACCGGCGACAAGGTACCGCGCCCGCAGGGCGGCGGCGGCGGTCAAGGTAGCGGCAAGGCGGGCAACTCCGGCGACGGCGAGGATGACTTCACCTTTACGCTGTCGCAGGAGGAATTCCTCAACTTCCTGTTTGAAGACCTGGCACTGCCCAACCTGGTGAAGCGGCGGCTGGCCGGGGTGGAAACCTGGGAATGGCAAAGCGCGGGCATTGTCTCCGAGGGCAATCCGGCCAAGATCAACATTGTGCGCAGCCTGCGCGCCGCCACCTCGCGGCGGATCGCGCTGGGCGCGGGCAAGCGGCGGCGGATCGCCGAGGATGAGGCCGAACTGGCCGCCCTGCTGGAGATGGAAGCCTCGCCCGAGCGCAACGAGCGCATCCGCGAACTGAAGGCGGAAATTACCCGCCTGAAGCTGCGGCTGGAAAAGATTCCCTTCATCGACACCTTCGACCTGCGCTACAACCACCATATCAAGGTGCCGAAACCGACGGCGCAGGCGGTGATGTTTTGCGTCATGGATGTCTCCGGCTCGATGAGCCAGGTCACCAAGGACATGGCGAAACGCTTCTTCCTGCTGCTGTACCTGTTTTTGAAGCGCAACTATCGCAAGATCGAGCTGGTGTTCATCCGCCACCACACCAGCGCCAAGGAAGTGGACGAGCAGGAGTTTTTCTACTCGCGCGAAACCGGTGGCACCATCGTCTCCAGCGCGCTGAAGCTGATGGACGAGATCATTGCCGAGCGCTACTCGCCGGAGCAATGGAACATCTATGCCGCGCAGGCCTCTGACGGCGACAACTGGAGCGACGACTCGCCGTTGTGCCAGCAATTGCTGACGCAGCACATCATGCCGGCGCTGCAGTATTTCGCCTACATCGAGATCACGCCGCGCCAGCACCAGGCGCTGTGGCAGTCCTATGAAGAGGTGGAAGCCGCCTTCCCGCAGGCTTTCGCCATGCAGCAGATCATCGAGCCGAGCGACATCTATCCGGTGTTCCGGGAACTGTTTGCGAGGAAACCCGCATGAGCCAACCCATCTCCACCGGATCGGAATGGTCCTTCCCGCTGATCGCCGAGTACGACGCCGCCATCAAGGCTATCGCCCACGGCGAGTTCGGGCTGGACACCTACCCCAACCAGATCGAGGTGATCACCGCCGAGCAGATGATGGACGCCTATTCCTCGGTGGGCATGCCGATCGGCTATCACCACTGGTCGTTCGGCAAGCATTTCGTCAATACCGAGAACGCCTACCAGCGCGGGCAGATGGGCCTGGCCTACGAAATCGTCATCAACTCCGATCCGTGCATCGCCTACCTGATGGAAGAGAACACCATGACCATGCAGGCGCTGGTGATCGCGCATGCTTGCTATGGCCACAACTCCTTCTTCAAGGGCAATTACCTGTTCCGAACCTGGACGGACGCAGGCAGCATCATTGACTACCTGGTGTTCGCGCGGAACTACATCCGCAAGTGCGAGGAACGCCACGGCGTGCGCGAGGTGGAGCTGTTGCTGGATTCCTGCCATGCGTTGATGAATTACGGCGTTGACCGCTACAAGCGCCCCTACCCCATTTCCGCCGACGAGGAGCGGATGCGTCAGGAAGAACGCGAGGCCGCCTTGCAGGCGCAGGTCAACGACCTGTGGCGCACCATCCCGCAAAAGCACAAGCATCACGCCCACGAGCGCGAACGCTTTCCCGCCGAGCCGCAGGAAAACCTGCTCTACTTCTTCGAGAAGAACGCGCCGTTGCTGGAGCCGTGGCAGCGCGAGATCGTGCGCATCGTGCGCAAGGTGGCGCAGTACTTCTACCCGCAACGGCAGACGCAGGTGATGAACGAAGGCTGGGCGACCTTCTGGCATTACACCCTGCTCAACCGCCTCTACGACAAGGGGCTGGTGACCGACGGCTTCATGCTGGAATTTTTGCAGTCACATACCGCCGTGGTGTTCCAGCCGCCGTTTGACGCGCCCTATTACCGGGGCATCAATCCCTATGCGCTGGGCTTCGCCATGTTCCAGGACATCAAGCGTATCTGTGAGCAGCCGACCGACGAGGACCGGCTGTGGTTTCCCGATTTTGCGGGCGGTGACTGGCTGAAGACAGACAAGTTCGCGATGCAGAACTTCAAGGACGAAAGTTTTGTGCAGCAGTTCCTCAGCCCGAAGGTGATGCGCGATTTCCACCTGTTTGATGTGGTGGACGATGAACACCGCGACCACCTTGAAATCGGCGCGATCCATGATGACAGCGGCTTTCGCCGGCTACGGCAGGCGCTGTCGAACCAGTACAACCTGAGCATGAACGAGCCGAACATCCAGGTGTGGAACGTCAACCTGCGCGGCGACCGCGCACTGACGCTGCGCCACCAGCGCCACCAGAACCGGCCGCTGGCCGACAGCGCCGCCGAGGTGGTGCGCCACCTGCACCGGCTGTGGAAATTCGATGTGCACCTGGAAAGCTGGAATGAGCAGAGCCGGGTGGAGACCCTGTCCTGCACGGCGGACGGCCTGCGCGTCCTGCGCTGAGGAGCGGAAATACTCCCCGCCGACGGCCACGGGCGATGGCTCGTGCATTTCCGAAGTCCCGGCCTGAGCGCTGCCCCGCCCCCTAATGTGTGACCGGGTTCAAAGCCTTGCCGGACAAGGCAAAGCCGCAAAAGCGGCGCCCCGTCACAAATCCGGAAAATAGACCCTCAAGACGTGACGGGCATCGCGAAAGCCGGCTTGCCGCCCACCGGGAGCGGCCCATACTGGGGCCATCACCGCACAGCACCGGCCCTCGGGGCAGGCGCTGCACCCGCCCGGAGAATACCGATGAAAACCGCGTCCACCCTGCATTGCCACGGCTTCAACGAGCACGATCGCAATGTCATCAAGTCCCTGCTGCGCACCTTCGGCGAACTGCCGAATTCCATCTGGTCCTATGCCGACAGCGAAACCGCCGATCTGGTGCTGGTGGACTGCGACAACCTGCTCGCGGTCCGCGACGCCGAACGCGGTTACCTGCATGGCAAGCTGCTGGTCGCCTGTTCGGCCCGGGGCTCCTCATGCAACGGCGCCCAGCGCCTGCTCGACAAGCCGTTGCGGCCGCGCCATGTCATCGACCTGCTCAAGTCGCTGGACTCCGTGACCGCCACGATGGGCGCCAACGCCGCCAATGACGCCAATGCCGTCAACGCGGAAGCGGAAGCCGAACCGCTGATGATGTTTCCGATCATGATCTAAGCGACCGCCACACGGGCTTCCGCCACGGAAGCCCGTCGCCCGACTGCTTCCTCCCCCCACCTTCCCGCCCGATTCTCTGACCGGTAACAGCAGCGACAGGATTCCCTGCGGTTATTTATTTGTTAAACTTGCCGGCGACAGACGGGAACACAACGCGAATAAAAGTACAACAGTCCTACAATCTGCGAGACGACTCGTGGATTTCGGTTAAAATGTCGCCGTTGTCTGTCCACCTAAAATTATTAGTACAACACCCGCAATCAAGGATGCATCCTGATGAAGACTGTCGCTGACCTGTTCGCCAACAATCACGTCCGCCTGGGCAAAGCCAGCCAGAGCGACCGGCATTTTGTCCATGTCGAAAAGTTGCCCGCCGACGGTCCGGACGGTCTCTGCACCTGGGTGAAGAGCGTCGAACCCGGTCAACTGCAGAATGAATACTGGGTGGCCCGTGAGCGCAACCTGCTGCTGCTGCTGAAGAAGTTTCCGCAGGTGGCGCGGCTGCGCAAGGATGATGACAACAACGACAGCGCCTTTCACACGGTGCGCACCCGCGATGCGGGCATCCCGCTGGACGCCTGGATGAAGATGAGGCCGCAGCACATTGCCAGCGGACAGTCCCTGGAGCACCCCTTTGCCCATATTGGCTCCTTCCTGCGGCTGACCCGCGGCCTGCTGACCGCCTTGAAGGCCATTCACCGCGAAGGCGTGGTTCATGCCAATCTCGACGCCCACAACATCTGCCTGCCCTACCATCCGGTTCCTTTCCATTTTGACGGCGGCATCCGGCCCGATTACACCAATGTCTGCCTGATCGACTTCATGTTCGCGGTCAGCAGCACGCTGCGCCTGTACCGTCCGCTGGCCATCAAGCCGCTGGCGCCGCCCTCCATCCACTCCGCGCAACTGCGCCGCGCCCTGGAAGCGGATCACGCCGCGCAGCGCGCCGAACATATCCAGGACATCGACTACAGCGTCGATCTCTACGCGCTGGGCCACCTGCTGGAAGAGATCTTCCAGCGCGGCATCCTCTACCCGGCCAACATGCAGTCGCAGATGGAAATGACCATCTACAACCTGATTCATGAACTGCTGGGCTTTGATGACGGCATTCCGGACAACCTGACCGAGAAGTATGGTTCCAGCCTGCCGCACGATGTCTACATCAAGCGCATCGACAATATGCTGTCGCTGGACCCGCATGCGGATAATGAGGATCACGATCTCTTGCTGCTGGATCCGGGTCAATCGCTGGACGAGGACGAGCAACACCCGGATGCCGAAATCCTGCCCCTGGCCGAACCGCACCAGCCCGGGCCCGATGCGCATGCCGAACCCCAAGGAGAACCCCTGCTGATGACCGCCAGCGCCCCCCTTTCCACACCGCGACCGGAAAAAAAGACAGGCGCTGCCCTGAGCTCCTATTTCGAGATCAATAAATGGCTGGTGGTGGCCGTCGTCGTGGTTCTCCAGATCCTCAACTTCATCTATCACGATGGCGACAAGGTCCATCTCGACATCTTCATGTCGATCCTGCTCACCCTCGGTATTGCCGGCGGCTTGCTGGGAGCGATGCTGCTGCTGGTCCCCCGCGACCGCATGATCTCGTTTACCCAGGGAGAGGAAGATACCTCCGCCGCCAGCCAACCGGATACCGAAGCCGCCATGCCGGTAGTGCTGAGCGAGGATCAGTACATCCAGGTCAGCCCGCTGGCGGTGATCGCCATCATTCTCACCCTGCAATTGGCCGGCCTGTTCTACATGCACGGCGACGGC
>CAZPZK010000167.1:0-6678 GCA_964591095.1 uncultured Moraxellaceae bacterium
AGCCTTCCTGACGCAGGCTGGCGGATAGCTGGGCGGCGGCATGGCTGGCGCCAATGATCACGGCGGTTTGAGCGGTCATGGCGGTTCAGCCTGCAGCCTTGGGGGTGAGCTTGACCATCATCTTGCCGTAACCGCGCACGAAGTTGGACTGCACGATTTCCGGTTCGCCCAGCACTTCAATGTTTTCGAATCGGGCCAGCAGTTCTTCCCAGAGGATTTTCAACTGCAATTCCGCCAAGCGGTTACCCATGCAGCGATGCACGCCGAAGCCGAAGGACAGGTGGTTGCGCGCGCCCTTGCGGTCAATGAGGAATTCATCCGGCTGCTCGATGGCGCGTTCATCGCGGTTGCCAGAGACATACCACATCACCACCTTGTCGCCTTTCCTGATCTGCTGGCCGTTCAGTTCCACGTCCTCCTTGGCAATGCGACGCATGTAGGCCAGCGGCGTCTGCCAGCGGATGATTTCCGACACCATGTTGGGAATCAGGCTGGGCTTCTCCTTCAGCTTGACGAACTCGTTGGGGAACAGGTTCAGCGCATAGACGCCGCCTGACATGGAGTTCCGGGTGGTGTCGTTGCCGCCGACAATCAGCAGCGCCAGGTTGCCCATGAATTCCATGGGCTTGCGGATCAGGTCCTCGGTGTCCTTGGAATAGACCAGCATGCTCATCACGTCGTAGCCCATCGGCACGCCCGCCGCTTTCTGCGCCGCCTTCTGGTGCCACAGTTCCGAGAACTGCTTGGTCATGTCGATCGCGGCGCGGTAGAACTCGTCGTTGCTGCTGCCCGGACCGCCGGTGGCCTGAGGACTGCCGGCAATGATGTCGGACCAGTACACCAACTGGTGGCGCTTCTCGTAGGGGAAGTCGAACAGGGTGGCCAGCATGCGCGTGGTCAGTTCAATCGACACGTTCTGCACCCAGTCAAAGGGCCGGTCCAGCGGCAGTCCGTCCAGCACATCCTGGGTGCGGGAGCGGATCAGCGACTCCAGTTCCTTCAGGTTTTTGGGCGCCACCACGTCCTGCACGGCCTGCCGCTGCTTGTCGTGCTTGGGCGGGTCCATGGCGATGAACATTTCCGCCGGCAAGCCTTCCGGGGTCTGGCCGATGATGATGGCCGGCTCGGCCGAGAACAACTGGTGGTTCTTGTCGACAAAAACGATGTCTTCATAACGGGTGACGGACCAGAACGGACCAAAGGGGCTGCTCTTCTGGTAATGCACCGGGCATTCGTCGCGCAGGCGCTTGAAATAGGACTGCCACTTCTTCTGCTTGTAGAGGAAGGGATTGCTGACATCGATGTCCTCCAGCTTCAGGCTCATGACATCGGGAATGGGCTTTTCCACGAATTCTTCAAACGCCTGGGTCTGCAACACCGCATGCTTGACGTTCTGGAAGGTCTGGATGCCCTTGATCAGGATCGGCATCGGCACGTTGGCCGAGACGGTATCGACCACCAGGTCGGTGGCTTTTTGAATGGCGGGCACTTTTTCGTTCAGCTCGGCAAAGGTCGAGGACGCTTTGTCGAAGGCGGTTTTCAGCAGGCTCATGATTTTCAACCCCGGCAGTATTGGCTTGCGGGAATCCGTCACGCATCGTGAGGATTCGATTACATCTGGAATTCCGGCAGATGGACGACCATGCCGTCCATGGCGTCGGTGGCCTTGATCTGGCAGGACAGGCGCGAGGCCGGTTTTCTCTCGGGGGTCATTTCCAGCATCTGCAATTCCTCGGCGCCGGCCTTGCCCGCCACGTCCAGCCAGGCGCTGTCGACGATGACGTGGCAGGTGCCGCAGGCGCATTCGCCGCCGCAATCCGCGTCGATGCCGGGCACGCCGTTGTCCATCGCGATCTGCATCAGCGATTTGCCCGCCTCCAGTTCCACCTGATGTTCCGCGCCGTCATGTTCGATAAAGGTAATGTTGCCCATGAATCTGTCCCCAACGTTGATTGGCCCCGGACGGGGTTTGCAATGGCCCGGTCGCCCGGTGGCTTAAGCGTAGTCAAGAAGCGCGCGTGGCATGCAGGTCCTGGGTTGACGGTCAGGGGTCATTTAATGACATCCGTCCCCTCGGGGCCGCATTCTGGCCACATTTCACACAGTCTTGACGCGATTCCGCAAGCCTTGTCGGCTTTCGGGAAGTAGGATTGTACTACAATTTGGCGATTTGGATAGGCGCTTCCTGTCCGGCCGACTGTATATTTTTTGGGTGACATGCATGAAACAAGCAGCTCTGGGCGCCGCGATGGCGCTGGCGATGATGGGGAGCGGGGCGCAGGCGGCCAATGCCGTGCTGAGCGCCCCCGGCGCAACCACCCGTTCGGTGGGCGGGTTCACGGTGTACTGGACGGGCAGCAAGCTGCAGGTCCTGAGCGCCTCGCGGGTGATCTGGGAAAGCACGCCGGGCGAAAGCTTTGTGCGGGCCGGTACCCAGGCGATGGACGCGACCGAGAATCGCGGTTCCTTTACCGTCGCGGAGAACCTGCTGAGCCAGTGCACCGACCAGACCATTACCTCCTTCACCCAGAGCGCCACCGAAGTGGTGTTCAAGGGCCGCCTGAGCGGCGCCGCCGCCTGCGCCACCGGCTACACGCTTGCCTTCCGCCAGCCGCTGGCCGGTCACCTGCAGTTCACCCTCAGCTTCGATAATGCCGCCGTCAACTACAGCGAGCTGGTCTATGCCTCGGTCGCGGGCGAGCGCTTCCACGGTTTTGGCGAACAGTTTTCCTTGCTGGATCTGAAGGGGCAGGCGGTGCCCATCCTCTCGCAGGAAGGCGGCGTGGGACGCGGCCACCAGCCGATCAGCGGCGCGGTGACCCTGGGCTCGCCGGGTTCGGCCGGCGGCCCGCTGACCACCTACTACGCCGTTCCGCAATACATCACCAACACCGCCAAGTCGCTGTTTTTGGAAGACACCCAGTATTCGGTGTTCGACCTGACCGATGCCGCCCGCGTGCGCCTGTTCAACGGCCGCATGACCGGCCGCATCCTGGCCGGCAATACCCTGCTCGACCTGATTACCCGCTTCACCGAATACAGCGGCCGCATGGTTCAATGAAGGCGCGGTGGTGGGCATGCAGGGCGGCACCGCCAAGGTGTCGGCCGTGCTGGACGAATTGCAGCGCCGGGGAACGCCGGTGGCCGGGGTGTGGCTGCAGGACTGGGTGGGCAAGCGCACCACCAGCTTCGGCTCGCAACTGTGGTGGAACTGGGAGCTGGACCAGAACCGCTACCCGAACTGGAACGGCCTGGTGGACCGGGTGGAGTCGAAGGGCGGGCACATGCTGTGCTACATCAACCCCTTCCTGGTCGATGCCGCCGCCAAGGGCAATGTCCGCCGCAACCTCTATCTGGAGGCGGTGGCCAACGGCTATCTGGTCAAGAAGGCCGACGGCAGCGTCTACAAGGTCACCAACACCGATTTTGACGCGGGCATGATTGACCTGACCAACCCTTCGGCGGTGACCTGGATCAAGAACGTGATCAAGACCCAGCTGATGGGCGAAGGCCGCTGCCGCGGCTGGATGCACGATTTTGCCGAAGCCCTGCCGCTGGATGCCGTGCTGTGGTCCGGCGTCAGCGCGCAGCGCTATCACAACCAGTATCCGGTGGATTGGGCGCGCATTGCCCGCGAGGCCATCACCGAGGCCGGGGCGGGCAATGATGTCGTGTTCTTCAACCGCGCCGGCGCCGCCCGCACCCCGGCCTATTCCACCCTGGTGTGGCAGGGCGACCAGCTGGTCACCTGGGACCAGTACGACGGCTTCAAGACGGCGGTCCTGGCCACCCTGACCGGCGGTTTCTCGGGTATTGCCCTGACTCACAGCGATATCGGCGGCTACACCAACGCCTCGTGGAGCGGCATCGGCTACAACCGCGAACAGGAGCTGCTGCAGCGCTGGATGGAGTTCTCGGCCTTCACCGCCGCCTACCGCACCCATGAGGGGCTCAAGCCGGAAGATAACGCCCAGTTCTACGACAATGCCGCCAATTACGCGCAGTTCGACAAATTCGCGCGGGTGTACAAGGCGCTGGCCTTCTATCGCACCCAGCTGTTCAGCGACATGACCGCCAAGGGCTGGCCGCTGGTGCGTCACCCCATGCTGCAGTACCCCAACGAGGCCGAACTGGCGACGCTGACCGACCACCTGATGCTGGGCAGCGAGATCCTGATGGCGCCGGTGGTGAACAAATCGGACTACAACTACGGCTGGAAGAAGGTGTACTTCCCCGGCAAGTCAACCACCACCTGGGTGCATGCCTTCACCGGCTACACCTACGGCAAGAACAGCAATGCCCCGGATGCGCCGTGGTGGTTGCGCTCGGTGAATCCCGCCACCGGCAACTGGCAGTGGGTGTATGCCCCGGTGGGGACGCCGGCGGCCTTCTACAAGCAGGGTTCCACGGTGGGCGCGCAGTTTGAGTCCAACCTGCGGGCGCTGGGGGTGAAGTGATTGCCGGCATGCGGGCCTCTGAACCGGCATCGGATGGGGAGCGGGTGGGGCTTGGGGACGCGAGGTGAGCTTAGCGTACCCGGCGCGGTGAAACCGGCCGTTCCAATTCTCCGCGTATAGCCGCCCGGATACGCCCCAGCAACCCGTCCTCGGTAAATCGGGCATTGCCCGCCAGCCGGGCAAGCACGGTTTCAATCGCCATATCCAGGCGGGTCAGCACCGCCTGCGCGTCTTCTGCCGCCAGCCCCAGCCGTTGTCCAAATGCCAGGAGTTCCCGGTCCTCCGGGAACAGCTTGCCTTGATTCAGTTTCAGCGCCAGTTTGCCGTCCAGTTCCGGGTAGATATCGGTGCAGACCACGTCATAGACCGGCGCCAACCGTCGCGGCCCGGCGGGGTGCCCGTACAGCAGACCGAAGTTCTTGAGGTGGGCATCACCGTCGCGCAGCTTGCAGGACAGCGCCACCCGCGCGAACAGGCGCGGTAATTCCTGACCGGCCGCTTCGGCGGTGAAGATCGACACGGCTTTTGCCACCATCTCATAACTGCCTTCGTACTTGCGGGCCGTGCCGCGTCCGGTCAGCACAGCCATGTCCTCGAAGCCCAGCGCCCGCCCGTCCGGCGTGCGGTCGAAACGATCCAGCACCAGCAACAGGCCGTCCTCCGAGAGCCGGAAATCCGGCACCTCCAGTCCGGCTTCACGGGCCACGCTCAGGCAGAGGAATTCGTTACGCGCCAGGCCGGGATAATCGCTGCCTTCCGCCTTGACGATCACGGTGGGCAAGGCCAGCGCGGCATGTTCGTCAGGCGTTTCCGGTCGCAATGGCACCACGGTTTTCGGCTGCACACCGGAGATGCCGGAGCGCAGCGCATAGCGGTCGACCAGATCGGCGAACAGGATGGGCGAGGGTGAACGCAGCAGGGTGTCCAGACGTTCGCCGGTATCGGCGGGACGATCCTCCCCGGGCAGCCGGTAGTCCAGACGGCCAATGCCGTTGCCGCCGGACAGCCAGAGCAGCAGCATGTCGTCCGGCGCGCCCAGTCGTTTAAGGCGTTCTTCGATGATGTAACGCAGGTAGCCTTCCGGGCGATTCATGGCGAACACACCCATTAAATCACCACTGGCGTAACTCTGGCTGCGCACGGGCATGACCAGCGAGACGGCGGTGGACTCTTCCGCGGTATCCCGATAGTTGAAAACGAAGCGGCTTTCCCGACTCAGGCGGCCGCTGTGGCCTTGCGGGGTGTCGATTTCGAGGGCACGGATGCGGTTGAAAAGCGCTTCGAGGTCCTTGGCCATGCCTTATTCCTCCGGGAATACGTCGGCGAGTTCTTCCAGGACGACGGTGCGGTGCGGGCGCAGGACGACATCCTGGCCGAGGGCGTTGGCCAGGCGGATGAATTCGGCCAGGCCGATATTGCCGCCGTTTTCGATACTGGTGATGGTGCGGCGGGAAAGGCCGCCACGCTCGGCAAGTTGTGTCTGGTTAAGGCGGCGGTCGCGCCGCAGCGCTTGCAGATCGTGGGCAAGTTGTTCAAGGTTGGTGATGGGTAATTTGAGCGTTTTCATGCGCAAAATATAGGCTTATTTGAAGTAATGCGCAAATTATTGCGCATTATGACCGCCGCATAAACCTCACCTTTACCGCGAATCCGCCGCGCGGGTGCTCGGGGAGGGGGAGTCAAGGCGAATTGGCGCTTGTGTGGTCACTTTCCGCCCATCAACGGCATTGGAAAGTCCTCGACGGCTTCCCGGCCGGGCAGTAGTCTCCAAAGACCCCCACCTCCGGCAAACCCCTGCCGGACACAACGGCCTTGCCATGGAGCGCGCTCATGAAATCCTGTCCATTTTCTGCTTTGTCCCTGCTTGCCGCCGTCGCCCTCGCCGGCCTGTCTCCATCGGGCATGGCGGCCGAAAAGGTGGCCGTGCGCGGCGTTCCCGCCGGTACGCCCTTTATCGGCACGACCCGCTGCTATCTGCCCTTTGTGTGCATCCGCAAAGGCGAGGAAACCCCCAGCTATGAGTTCGGCGTTTACGGCCGACCGACGTTTGCGCCGGGTGAAGTCCTGCTGGCGGGCGGCGGCAAGCTGTCCGGCAAGGTGGCCCTGTTCCAGAAGGGGAATGATTGGGAGTTCATCCGCCATGCCGCGCTGGTGATTCCCGACGGAGAGTCGGATGCCTGGTATGTGGGTCCGGGCGATGCGGCGCTGATCCGCCAGCAGG
>CAZPZK010000168.1:0-6678 GCA_964591095.1 uncultured Moraxellaceae bacterium
CGGCCAGACGGATCTTGTCACCGGTATCGACACCGGCCGGAATGGTGACTTCCAGCGTCTTCTGCTTGTTGCTGCGGCCTTCGCCGTGGCAGGCATCGCAGGGATCCTTGATGATCTGGCCGCGCCCCTTGCAGGTGGGACAGGTCTGCTGCACGGTGAAGAAACCCTGCTGCATGCGCACCTGACCGGCACCGCCGCAGGTGCGGCAGGTGGTCTTGCCAGATCCTTTCTTGGCACCGGAGCCGTCGCAGACATCGCACGGCGCGGCGGTGGTGAAACGGATCTGCTTTTTCGCGCCCTTGACGGCTTCTTCCAGCGTCAGCTCCAGCGTGTATTGCAGGTCGGAGCCGCCGCGCTGGCGACCGCCGCCGCCGCGTCCGCCACCACCGAAAATGTCGCCGAAAGCTTCGAAAATGTCGGAAAAGCCGCCCGCGCCGCCGCCGAAACCGCCGCCAAAGCCCCCGGCCATGTTGGGATCTACCCCGGCATGGCCGTGCCGGTCATAGGCCGCGCGCTTGTCGGCGTTGGACAGGATCTCGTAGGCCTCATTGGCTTCCTTGAACTTTTCCTCGGCCTGCTTGTCATCCGGATTGCGATCCGGGTGAAACTTCATGGCCAGGCGGCGATAAGCCTTCTTGATGTCCTCGTCGTTGGCGTCCTTGGCGACGCCCAGCACTTCATAGAAGTCACGTTTTGCCATCTGGCAGTCTCCGCTGAAACAACAAACGCCAAGCGGGTGTTGGCGTTGGGAATTCGAGAGTTCCCTCTCCCACAGGGGGAGAGGGGGTTACAACACTTACTTCTTGTCGCTGACGTCTTCAAACTCCGCGTCCACCACGCCGTCGTCCGCCTTTTCATGGCCCGGACCCGGCTGGGTGCCGCCCGCCTGCTGCTGATCGGCGTAGAGTTTCTGCATCAGCGGCATGGAGGCGTTGCTCAGGGCTTCAGACTTGGCTTCGATGACGGCCTTGTCATTGCCCTTGATGGCTTCTTCCAGTTCCTTGACGGCGGCTTCAATGGCTTCCTTCTCGGCGTCGGTGGCCTTGTCACCCACATCCTTCAGCGTCTTGCGGGTGGCGTGCACCAGACCGTCGGCCTGGTTGCGCGCTTCCACCAGTTCGGCGAACTTCTTGTCTTCCTCGGCATTGGCCTCGGCGTCACGCACCATGGCCTGGATTTCTTCCTCGGACAGACCCGAGTTGGCCTTGATGACGATGCTTTGCGCCTTGCCGGTGCCCTTGTCCTTGGCGGACACATTCAGGATGCCGTTGGCGTCGATATCGAAGGTGACTTCGATTTGCGGCATGCCGCGCGGGGCCGGCGGAATGTCGCTGAGGTCGAAGCGGCCCAGCAGCTTGTTCTGCTGCGCCATCTTGCGCTCGCCCTGGAACACCTGGATGGTGACGGCGGTCTGGTTGTCGTCGGCGGTCGAGAACACCTGCGACTTCTTGGTCGGGATGGTGGTGTTCTTCTCGATCAGCGCGGTCATCACGCCGCCCATGGTTTCGATGCCCAGCGTCAGCGGCGTCACGTCCAGCAGCAGCACGTCCTTCTTGTCGCCCGACAGCACGGCCCCCTGAATCGCGGCGCCCACGGCCACGGCTTCGTCCGGGTTCACATCCTTGCGCGGCTCCTTGCCGAAGAATTCCTTCACCTTCTGCTGCACCAGCGGCATGCGGGTCTGACCGCCGACCAGAATCACGTCGCCGATTTGCGACACGCTCAGGCCGGCATCCTTCAGCGCGATCTTGCAGGGCTCGATGGTGCGGGCCACCAGGCCTTCCACCAGCGATTCCAGCTTGGCGCGCGTCACCTTGATGTTCAGGTGCTTCGGACCGGTGGCGTCGGCGGTGATGTACGGCAGGTTCACTTCGGTCTGTTGCGCCGAGGACAGCTCGATCTTGGCCTTTTCAGCGGCTTCCTTCAGACGCTGCATCGCCAGCGGGTCGCCCTTCAGGTTGACGCTCTGTTCCTTCTTGAACTCTTCGGCCAGGTAGTCGATCAGCAGCATGTCGAAGTCTTCACCGCCCAGGAAGGTGTCGCCGTTGGTGGCCAGCACTTCGAAGGACTGCTCGCCGTCGACGTCGGCGATATCAATGATCGAGATGTCGAAGGTGCCGCCGCCGAGGTCATACACGGCAATCTTGCGGTCGCCTTCCTTCTTGTCCATGCCGAACGCCAGCGCGGCGGCGGTCGGTTCGTTGATGATGCGCTTCACGTCCAGACCGGCGATGCGGCCGGCATCCTTGGTGGCCTGGCGCTGGCTGTCGTTGAAGTAGGCCGGCACGGTGATCACGGCTTCGGTCACCGGCTCGCCGAGGTAGTCTTCGGCGGTCTTCTTCATCTTCTTCAGCACTTCGGCCGAGATTTGCGGCGGAGCCATGCGGTTGCCGCGGGCTTCCACCCAGGCGTCGCCGTTATCGGCGCCGACAATGGCGTAGGGCACCATGCTGATGTCCTTCTGCACCACGTCGTCCTTGAACTTGCGGCCGATCAGGCGCTTCACCGCGAACAGCGTGTTCTTGGGGTTGGTGACGGCCTGGCGCTTGGCGCCAGCGCCGACCAGGATTTCATTTTCGGTGTAGGCAACGATGGACGGCGTGGTGCGCGCGCCTTCCGCGTTTTCCAGAACCTTGACCTGATCGCCTTCCATAATGGCGACGCAGGAGTTGGTGGTGCCCAGGTCGATACCGATGATCTTGCCCATGTCATGTCTCCGAAGAATTTGGTTTGAATCTCCGGTTCAACCCGCCCTGCGGGGGAACCGGTGTTTCGTTAGCGTTTGCCTTGAAGCTGATATGGCGATGCCCTCAGCTTTTTCAAGGACAATTTATTGCGCCACCACCACCATCGCCGGACGGAGCAGGCGGCCGGACAGGGTGTAGCCTTTCTGGAACACATTGACCACGGTGTTCGCGGGCGTGCCGTCGGCGGCGGGCTGGGTGGCCACGGCCTGATGATGCTCGGCGTTGAACGGCTGGCCGGCGGGGTCGACCTGCTCGACCTGAAACTTCTTCAGCGCATCCAGGAAGACGCGGTGGGTCAGGTGCAGGCCCTCCACCAGCGACCGGGTGGCATCGTCCTGCGGCGCGGCGGCCAGTGCGCGCTCGAAATTGTCGATCACGTCCAGCAGGCTGGCGGCGAACTTCTCGACGCCGAATTTGTGGGCGTTGGAAACTTCACGCTCGGCGCGCATCTGGATGTTGCGGATCTCGGCCTGGGCGCGCAGCTGCGCGTCCTTGAGCTGGGCTTCCAGTTCGGCGACGCGGGCGCTCAGCACTTCGACATCGGTTTCCATGATCTCGATGTGGCCGTCGTCGACGGCGGGGTTTTCAGTCTCGGGAGTTTGTTGGTCGGCCATGACAGCACCTCAATGGGGATGGTCTGAAGGAAGATGGGGGTGTAATGGGGATGCCCTTGGAAGTTTCAAGGGATTGGGTCGGCTTTGGATTAAGCAATGGCCGCCAAGCGGCGGTAAAACGCCGTTTCAGTCTGACGAACGGACCAATCGCACCGGATAGGCATCCGCCTTGTTACCGTTATCCGCATGGCCGGCATTCGAATACACCAGCCAGGCGCTGCCCCGGTAGTAGGCAAACTGGGTCGAGGTCCAGAACCAGGCAATTGGCGTGGCGGGGAAAACCGTCTCGTTGACGGCCGGCGTGACGCAGGCATCATCCATCAGGCTCAGCAACTCCTTGACATTGGGGACGCGCCAGCCGCCCCCCATGCCCTGCGCCGCCCGCAAGGCCCCGCGCCAGCTAAACCGCGATACCTCGCCTCGGCATGTGACCCCCGTCCATGTCTGGCCCTGACTGCAACGCCGCCATATCAGGTTGGTCTCCAGATCCAGAACCTCCTCCCCGCCCGGCCGGACCTGATAGCGGCTGTCCGGAACCGTGCTGACAATAGCCGTCCTGCAGAGCTGCGCTCCGGCCAGCGATGACACCAGCATCAGAATGAAAGGACTCCAGCGCTGGTTCATGGCAATGCTCCCCGAGCCACGGTGCCGGGCTCATGCCATCGAACCGCGCGGACAAATCCGTTAAAGCTCTTGCTGTTATTGCGATGGGTTTCCCCGGAAATGAAATCGACCACCCAGGCATGGTCCTTGTTGTTGGGGAATGCCGAGGCCGTCCAGTGCATACCGTTCGGCGTATGAGGAAAAAACGTCTGATCAATAGTTGGCCCCGGATAAGGCACGCCATAATTGACCAAGCCGACCAATTCATGCCGGGTCGGCAGACGCCAATCCTTATATCCGCAAAGACCTTCTTCATTCACAGACCGCACGAATTCCCGGGTATTGCGCCCTTCGTTTTCATAACCCTCGAAATGGCCGTTGGTGGCGGGATTCGTGTCATACCACGCGAAGGTCCGGTTTAGATCATGCAAACCGCCATCGGCCGTCTTGACTTCCCACATCAGGCCCGTGTGGTGATCCAGCACGCAGCGCCAGCCCGCCGCGGAAGGGGGCAGCCTTTCACCCGCGGAACCGATCTTGCTGAAATCGAACCCGCCATTCCCGCCACCGGCCTTGAGCAGCAGGCCTCGAGCCGACAGGGCGTCGCGCCCCACCCGGCCGTCCTGCCCCAGGCTGGCCCATACTCCCTGGCGAACCGCCGTGCACTCCCCCAACAGGCTGTCCTCATTCCAGCACGCCGTCGCGCCGGTATCATTGAGCCGGTCATTTGCCCCGGCGGGTATCGGCTCCTCCACCATGACCAGCCATGTGGCCGTTGATTCCAGGCCCTGGCTGTCCCGGACAGTCAGCCACGCGGTATAGGTGCCGGGAGCCGGATAAACCGTTATGACCGGGGCCATGGCAACCGGCTGGTTGTCCTCGCCGCAACCGCTTTCCCGCCATTCCTGTCCATCACCGCTACGAAAATGGTAGGCGCACAGTCGGCCTTCCCGGGCGGCGCTGTCCGCCAGCCTGAAACGGACTGGCTGTCCCGCGATGCCTGACATGTCCGAACCGGCCAGGGAGGCTGTCGGCGCCAATACGACCGTCGTATCGCTCTTGCTTTCTCCCCCGCATGCCTGCAAGGCCAACATGACCAGAAACATGAGTCCATGCCAGACACTACTACCCGAATACATTTGCCACCTGTTCCCGATTCAACCCCGCATCTTGGCGTTATTCCCGGATGAGCGCTGCAGGATGTGCCGGCGGGAATTGTAGCGGAAAGTGGAAGACGGGAACCATCCTGCGCAGCGACGAAATCCCGGTGTTCTCATTGGGCCACGGAGGCTGGCGCTTTTACGCCCTCCTGTGGAACAGGGGGGCTGCCCGCAGGGCTGGGGGGTTACGGCGGGTCGCTGAACATGGTGGCTGTTGCGGAGGGCGTGCTCGGGCGGCTTTCCGCAACCCCCCGATGCCTGGGCATCGCCCCCCTGTTGCACAGGAGGGAAGGATTCAGGGTCAGTGCGCGCTGAGGTAGCCTGTAAGGAGCAAAGCGAAAACCGGGGTTGCCGCCAGAACATGACGTCATGTTCTGGCGGCGAATGCCCCGCAATCCTTGCGGGCTACGGTTACTGGGGGCTGTCCTCCAAGGTGATAAAAATCACTTCGACACGCTGGTTTCGCATCGGCTCGGGTACCGGCACACTGTCTTGAACGTGATCGTAAATTTGGCGATGGGCATACATAGCCGCGTCTCCCTCGGCAAGTGATTCCGGTTGAATAATAACATGAGCCGGAACCAAAGCAGAATGCAGGAGCCGGCCTTCGCCACAAGCGGCTGTGTGCCGTGGCGAAAGCTTGTCCCGCAATGCTTGCGGGCGAGGGTTACTTGGCGTTGCAAAGGTCATGGCATCTTTGCCGCGCGTAATCCCATGCGGAAAAGGATACTTTTTCTGCGCCATCGCAGACCACAAAAGGGTCTTCGCCAAAAGAGGTATAGCTGCTGAAAAGCTGCTGGGCCGTTATACCCTGGTGAAAATTGGACATCAGAAATTTGTCCACCACCCGTTGCGCCGCTTCAATCGCAGCTTCGGATGTCGGGAATTTTCCCAATTCGTAACGCTCATCATGGTCCCGATAGTGGAAGTTGTCATCGACCAACACCCGAAAATCCATACGCTGCTCCGTCAATGATTGTGCCGCCACCCGCCCAGATAATTATGCTTCGTCCCGGTTTTCCTGCTTCTCCCCGTTTTCCCTGTTCAGCATTGGCATGCGGCTACGGTCACTTAAGGGTGACCAGCATGGAGCCATGCGGGTTGCGGACTAATGGGCCTGCCGTCCCGCTACAACCCAACAAACCAAGTTACTGACTGGAACGCACAACACGTACATAATTTTGGTCACTCTTAAAGTCGCCGATACTCACACCTTCGATGAAGCTGACGACCCACGCGGACTCAACCTCTCCTGCGGTAACATATTGCGAAGACGTCAAGTAATTGCGGCTGACGGTGCTAGGAAACAGCACTATATTAATAGATGGCTCAGCGCAAGCCTCCTCAACCAGACTTTGCAGCTCTTTGACGTTAGGTAGCCGCCATCCATTACCCAAGTTGCGCGCGGCCTGCAAGGCGCTTTGCCAAGTATAAACTCCAGCACTACCCACACAAGTATTGCCGCTAAAGCTTTGCCCCAGACTGCAGCGTTGCCAAATCAACCCGGTTTGCGTGTCCAGCACTTCAGCTCCACCTGCCTGCACAGTGTAGCGG